>CANJXD010000021.1 GCA_947478535.1 Acetobacteraceae bacterium | reverse complement strand
GACGTGCCGCGGCACCTTGTAGGCCGCCATCTCACCGCGCGCCCAATCCCGCAGGGCATCCGCCGTCAGCGCCTCGCCATCGCGCAGCACCACCACGGCCTTCACGGCCTCTCCGCTGCGCGCATCCGGCACGGCGATGACGCAGCATTCGCGGATGGCGGGGTGGCGATAGAGCATCGCCTCCACCTCCGCCGGCCACACCTTGAAGCCGCTGACGCTGACCATGCGCTTCAGGCGATCGACGATGAAGAAGTAGCCCTCCGCGTCCCGATAGCCGAGGTCACCCGTGCGGAGGAAGCGCAGACCATCACGCGCAAGAAAAACCTCGGCATCGGCTTCAGGCTTGCGCCAATAGCCGCGCATGATCTGCGGGCCGGCGATGATGATCTCGCCCGTCACGCCATCCGGCAGTTCGGTGAGGGTCTCCGGGTCGATGACGCGCGAGACGGTCTGCTGGATCGGGATGCCAAGGCATTGCGGCTTCGGGCGCGCGGGTGGGTTGAGATGCGTGGCGGCAATGGTCTCGGAAAGCCCGTATCCCTCGACGAAGCGAAGCCCCCAGCGGGATTCGAGTTGTGCGGCGACAGCGGCCGGCATGCTGGACCCGCCGCCGGTCAGGGTGCGCAGCTTCGCGAAGGCGCCGGGGTCGAAATCCGGGGAGGCGAGAACATCCACCACCATGGTCGGCGCCGCGCTCCACAGCGTGACGCCATGGCGGAGGAACAGCGGCACGATCAGGTCCCGGTCCCAGCGCGCCATCAGCACGATGGTGATGCCGGAGGCGAGCCCGCCATTCATCGAGACCTGCATCCCCGCGACATGGAATAGCGGCATGAAGCCGCTGACCACGCTGGCATCGTCGAAGCCATACCAGGCGGATTGCGCGACGGCGGTGAAGACGGCCCCGGCATGGGTATGCATGCAGGCCTTCGGCCGCCCCGTGGTGCCGCTGGTGTAGGGCATCACGCAGAGATCATCGGCAGTGGTGATATCGTCGCGCGACGCGCGGCTTTCCGCGAGCGCTTCGGACCACAGGACGCAGCCCGCGGGCAGCAAATCCGGCGGCAGGCTGGTCAGCATCACCTCGGGCAGGCGGAAGGGTGTGCCGTGGGGGATTTCGTCGGCGTAGCTCGCGAGGATGGCATGGTCGATCGCACTGCCCAGCAAGGGCGCGACACGGTCCAGCAGATCTGCGCCGAGCAGTATCACCCGCGCGCCGGAATCCTCGGCGAAATAGGCGAGTTCCGACGTCTGGCTCATCGGGTTCACCGGCACGACGACGCACCCGGCGCGCAGGATGGCGTGGTAGGCCGTGACGAAATGCGGGGAGTTCTGCATGTTCAGCAGCACGCGATCACCCTGCGCGACGCCGCAGCGATACTGAAGAAACGCTGCGAGGCGTTCGACGCGGGAGAGTAGCGTCGTGTAGTCGACCTCCTGCCCATAGAAGGCGAGCGCGGTGTGGCCGGGCCGGCGCGTGGCGGAACGGCGCAGCGCTTCCGTCAGCGTCGGCGGCGCGCCTTCCACCCTCAGCGGCAGGCCCTCGGGCCAGAAGGGCTGCGCGCTCATGCGGGCTCGATGGGGAAATGGCAGGCGACGCGCTGGCCGGCTGCGATGTCGCGCAACTCCGGCGCCTGCCGCGTGCAGAGCGGTTGTTCACGCGGGCAGCGTCCGGCGAGGCGGCAGGCATGCGGATCGGGATCGACGGGACTGCGCGGCTCGCCCTCCAGAAGCTGGGAGGGCGGGCGAGGCTGGCCGGGCAGGCGCGGAATCGCGGAGAGAAGGGCGGCGGTATAGGGATGGCAGGGCGCGCGGAACACCTGCTCGGCCGGCCCCTGTTCCACGACCCGGCCGAGATACATCACCGCGATCCGGTCACACAGCAGCCGCACCACATTCAGGTCGTGGCTGACGAACAGCAATGCGACACCGGCGCGACGCCGCAACGCCATCAGCAGTTTCAGCACCACCGCCTGCACGCTGACATCGAGCGCGCTGGTAGGTTCATCCAGCACCAGCAGCCGCGGCTTCGGCGCCATGGCGCGAGCGATGCCGACGCGCGCCTTCTGGCCGCCGGAAAGCTGGTGCGGGAACCGAGGAAACAGTTCGGCGGGCAGGCCGACCTCCGTCGCCGCCTCCGCCACGCGGGCGCGAATTGCGGTCTCCTCCATCCCCGGCATCAACTGGCGCAGCGGATCGGCGATGGCGTCGAAGACGGAAAAGCGCGGGTTCAGGCTCTCCGTCGGGTCCTGGAACACCATCTGCACTTGGCGCCGCGCATCCGATGTGGCGAAGCGATTGGCGGGAATGCCGTGCACAGGCACGCCATCGACGATGATCTCCCCGCCATCGGGTTCGAGCAGCCGGCTGGCCAGCCGCGCGAGGGTCGATTTGCCACAACCGGATTCGCCGACGAGACCCAGGGCCTCGCCCGGCATGATCGAAAGATTGACACCATCCACTGCCACCAGCGCTGAAGGTGGCGGCCGCCGCAGCGTCCACCGCCGTGCGCGCGGCAGCGGGAAGGCCTTGTGCAGCCCGCGCAGGTCCAGCACCGGCGTCACAGCGGCAGCCTGCAGGCAACACGATGGCCAGCCGCGACGGCATCGAGCGTCAGCCGTGCGGAATCGCAGATCGCCGCGCGGCGGGCGCAGCGTTCGGCGAAGCGGCAGAAGGGCAGGTCCTCGCGCCGCAGATCGGGCAGCGCGCCCTCGATCGGCTCCAGCGCATCGATGCTGTCCACGGCGGAGGGGACGGAGGCCAGAAGCTTCGCGGTGTAGGGATGGGCGGGGCGCGCAAACAGGCTGGCGACCGGTGCATCTTCCACGACGTGGCCGGCATGCATGACAACGATGCGGTCGCAGTATTCCGAGGCGAGGGCGAGGTCATGCGTGATCAGGATGGCAGCGACGCCGCGGGCGCGCACGGCATCGCGGAACAGATCCATGACCACCGCCTGGGTCGTGACATCGAGCCCCGTCGTCGGTTCATCCGCGATCAGCAGCCGCGGCGCGCAGGCCAGCGCCATGGCGATGCCGATGCGCTGGCACATGCCGCCCGACAGTTCGAAGGGATAGGCGCGGGCGCGGCGTTCAGGGTCCGGGATGCGGACCTGGCGCAGCGCGGCCAGGGTGCGGCTTTGAATCTCCGCGCGCGGTGCCGGGGCATGGCGGGCGAGCACATCGGCGATCTGCTGGCCGGCACTGCGGATGGGGTTCAGCGCGGTGCGCGGGTTCTGGAAGACGATCGACATCTCCCTCCCCCGAAGGTCGTTCAATTCCTGTTGGGACAGGCGCAGCAGGTCCCGCCCCTCGAAGCGGGCGCTGCCGCTGGTGATGCGTGCGGCATCGTCGAGCAGCCCCATCAGCGCATAGGCGGTGACGGATTTGCCGGACCCGCTTTCGCCGACGATGCCCAGCATCTCCCCTGGCGCGATATCGAAGGACACGCCTTCCAGCGCCCGCACCGTGCCGCTGCGGGTGCGAAATTCGATCGAGAGATCCTGCACCGACAAAAGGCTCACGTGCGGCTCCGCGGATCGACCACATCGCGCAGCCCGTCGCCGAGCAGGTTGAAGCAGAACACCGCCAGCATCAGCGCGAGGCCCGGAAATGCCGCAAGCCACCATTGGCCGGAGACGATGAACTGCGCGCCTTCCGCGACCATGATGCCCCATTCCGGCGTCGGTGCCCGCACACCAAGGCCGATGAAGGAAAGCCCCGCCGCGTTCAGCACGGCCCAGCCGAGATTGAGCGAGGCCTGCACGACCAGCGGCGGCAGGATGTTCGGCAGCAGGAAGACCCGCAGGATGCGCGCATGGCCTGAACCACCGACGCGCGCGGCTTCCACATAGCCAAGGTTGCGCCGCACGCTGACCTCGGCGCGGGCGAGACGGATGTAGAAGGGCAGGTTGATGACGGCGGTGGCGTAGACGACGGAGGACACGGAATTGCCGAGCGCCGCAACCACCCCCATCGCCAGCGCGAACAGGGGAAACGCCATCAGCACATCGACGCCGCGGCTCACCCCTCGGTCCAGCGCGCCCCCGAAATAGCCGATGATGGCACCGACCACTGCGCCGATGCCGAAGGACAGCGCGACGGCGGAAAAGGCGATGGCGAGGTCGAGCCGCGTTGCCGCGACGACGCGGGAGAAGATATCCCGCCCGAGTTGATCCGTGCCGAACCAGTGCACGGCGGAGGGCGGCTGCAGCGCCACCGCGGTGTTGGTGGTGATGGGATCAAAGGGCACCAGCGCCGGCCCGAAGGCGGCGCCGAACAGCAGTAGCCCCAGCAGCAGCAGCGCCGCCAGCGTCAGTGGGTTCTCCGCCAACGTGTAGCGCAGCAGCGCAAGCCGTTCACGCATCGTCCAGCAGCCCGGTGCGCGGGTCGATCAGCGCATAGGCGAGGTCCACCACCAGGTTCACCAGCACGAAGATGAAGGCCATGGCAAGCATGAAGCCCTGCACCGGCGCGTAGTCCAGCGACAGCAGCGAATCCAGCGCGTAGGAACCTACGCCCGGCCAGGCGAAGACACGCTCCACCAGCACATTCGCTCCCAGCATGTAGGAAAACACCATCCCCAGCGTCGTGACGATGGGCAGCAGCGCATTGCGGAAGGCGTAGCTGATGACGATGGTGCTGGCGTGCAGCCCATTGGCGCGCGCGGTGCGGATGAATTCACTGCCGAGCGTGCCGAGCATCGAGGCGCGCGTCATCCGTGCGAGCGGCGCGAGGGCAAAGATCGCCATGGTCAGGCTGGGCAGGATGAGTTGCGCGGCGGCGGACCGGAAACCCTCTCCATCGCCGGCCAGCAGCGTATCCACCAGCAGGAAGCCGGTGACGCGCGGCGGCTCCACCGCGAAGGGATCGATCCGTCCGATCGGCTCCGGCGAAACTCCGGCCTGATAGTAGAAGACGTAGATCAGCAGCAGGCCGGTGACGAAGGTGGGCAGCGAAACCCCAGCCGTGCTGATCAGCCGGCAGGCATGGTCCAGCAGGCTGCGCGGCTTCAGGGCCGCGGCGATGCCGAGCGGCAGAGCGACCGCGACGGCGATCAGGAAGGCCACGATGGTGAGTTCCGCCGAGGCCGGCAGGCGCTGCGCGAGATCCATCAGCACGGGCTGCCCCGTGCTGATGGACAGGCCGAGATCCCCTTGCGCCAAGCCCTGGAGGTAGATCAGGAACTGCTGCCAGAGCGGCTTGTCGAGACCGAGGGAGACGCGAATGGCCTGCACCATCGCGGCATCCGCGGTCGGGCTGCTGGCGAAGAACACGGCGGGGTCGCCGGGCAGCAACCGTGTCATCAGGAAGGTGACGAGCACCACCCCGAACAGGGTCGGCACAACGCCCAGCAGGCGGCGCAGCACGAAATTCATGCGGGCTGCGCCTGACCCCTTCCCGTTCCCCTGGTCTCAGACCCGTCGCAGCGTCCGCAGTTCCAGCTGCCGGTGGAACAGGTACTTGTAGCCGTCGATGTTGCGCGCCATGCCGGTATCCAGCGCCGGCTGCCAGAGCAGGATGATCGGCACTTCCTCCTTCGCGAGGTGGATCATCCGGCGCACGTCGCGGTCATAGACCTCGCTGTTCGTCTCGTAGCGGGTCTTGTCGACCAGTGCGGCGAACTCGGCGTTGCGGTAGCTGCCGAAGTTCCAGCGCGTGGTGCCGTGGTAGAAGATGCGGAAGAAGTAGTCGGCATCGTTGAAATAGGCGGCGGAGCCTTCGAAGAAGAAGGGCACTTCCTTCCTCTCCAGCAGCGTGCCGAGCTGCCCGCCGGGCACCTTGTTGATGGTGACGCGGATGCCGATGCGGCCAAGCGCTTCCTGCACCAGCAGCGACAGGGGCTCCGCCACCGGGGCGAGGGAGAGCTCGAAGCTGAAGGTCGTCTCGAAGCCATTGGGGAAGCCGGCTTCGGCGAGCAGGGCGCGGGCCTTGGCGGCATCCGTGCTGTAGCCGAGCGGCTGCGGGAACTGCGTGGTCTCCGGCGCGCCGGGCGTGCCGCCGAACAGGGCGCGGCCGCGCTGGAACAGCGCTGCCTCGAACATCTGCTGATAGGGCAGCGCATAGGCGATGGCCTGGCGCACCTTCACGTTGTCGAAGGGTGCGATGGCGTTGTTCATGCCAATGAACTGGAAGGCGCCGGCCATCGGCACGCCGACGACGCGCACGCGACCGGCCTGCGCCATGGAGACGACATCCTGCGGCGGCAGGTCCTGCACGACATCCGCATCGCCGCGTTCGAGGGAGGTGCGGCGCGTCTGCGCATTCGGCACCACCTGCCACAGCACGCGGCGGAAGCCGGGCTGCATGCCCATCTTCCAATTGTCGAAGCGCGCCAGCGTCACGCTCTGGCCGGCAACCTGGGATTCCAGTCGGAAGGGACCGCCGCCGGCGATGTTGGTGCGGAGCCATTCATTGCCCCAGGGGTCCGCCGCGCCGGCCTGCGCCTTCACCAGCTTCGAGTTGTAGATGGCGGGATAGGTCCCTGCCAGGTTCGGCATGGTGAAGCGATCGGCCTGCGGGGTGGTGATGCGGATGGTGTGCGCATCCACCACCTGGAACTGGTCCGGGCTGGTCATCGAGCCCGTGGAGAACTGTGCGCGGCCGATCGGGCTGGCCACGACCCGGTCCAGCGACCACTTCACATCCTCCGCTGTGATCGGCGTGCCGTCATGGAAGGTGGCGTCCTGGCGGAGCTTGAAGGTGATGACCTTGCCCCCCTCCGTCACTTCCCAGCTCTCGGCGAGCTCCCCCTCGATCTCGTAATAGTCGTAGTAGAGCGTGCCGTCGGGCTGGCGCGTGGTGCCGAAGCGCACCAGGCGGTCATAGGTGTTCCAGTGGACCTGGATGGCGTTGCGGTTCACGCCGACGCCGATCGGGTCAAAGGAATTCGGGCCGGCCTGGCTCAGGATGCGCAGGCTTTCGGCGCGCGTCTGCGCGACGGCGGCATCCGGCAGCAGCCCTGCCAGGGCGAGCGAGGCCGCGGCGGCCCCGAAATCACGACGACGCATCACACACCCCCTCAAGGTTCTGCCCAGGGCGGCGCCCGGGACTCGCCCGACGGTCCATCCGCGGGCCTGCCCGACGCTACACCCGCGGGCCGGTGACGTCGCGCCGTTGACATCGCCAACGGACACCCGAAGAATAAAACGGCGTTTTTAGATTTGAAACAAGGGGTCTGTCGCAAACCGCGCCAGGCGATAAAGGTGCACCCCACCATGAATGGGTCCAACGGGTCCGCCGAGGCCGATCGGAAGCTGCTGGCCGATGGTGTCCGCGCCTTCATCGAGGCGGAGTTGGTGCCGCATGAGGCGCTTGTGGAGCGGCTGGACGCCGTGCCGGACGATCTGTTCCGGGCGTTGCAGCAGAAAGCGATCAAGGCCGGCTTCTATGCGCTGAACATGCCGGAGGAGCATGGTGGCGGCGGGCTGGGCGCGAGCGACCGCGCGGTGACGGAAATCGAGTTCGGCCGCGTCAGCCGCGCGCTCGGCATCATCTGCAATCGGCCGGCGCCCATCCTGAAGGCCTGTGTGGGGGACCAGGTGGAGAGCTACCTCCGCCCAACCATCCGGGGTGAGCGCTGGGAATGCTTCGCGCTGACGGAGCCCGGCGCGGGGTCCGATGCGCGCGCCATCACCACGAAGGCGTTGCGGGATGGCGACGATTACGTCGTGAACGGCACGAAGCAGTTCATCACCATGGCGCTGCGGGCGGACTTCATCATCCTGTTCGCCGTGACGGGGGTGGAGGAGACGCCGAAGGGGCCGCAGAAGCGCATCACGGCTTTCCTCGTGGACAAGGCGACGCCGGGCATCACGGTGACGCCGCTCGATGTGCTGTCCAATCGCGGGATGAAATCCTGCATCATCGGATTCGAGGATGTGCGCATCCCGGCGCGCAACATCCTGGGTGCCGAGGGCGGCGGCTTCGCCATCGCCAAGGCCTGGATCTTCTCGGGCCGCGTCATGCTGGCGGCGAATTGCGTGGGGCTGGCCGAACGCGCCATGGGCATGGCGGCGCAATGGGCAAACCAACGCGTGGCCTTCGGCAAGCCGATCGGCGCCTTCCAGGGCACCTCCTTCAAGCTCGCCGACATGGCGATGGAAATCCACGCGGCGAAGCTGATGGTGGTGGATGCCGCGGCGAAGATGGATGCCGGGACCATCACGCAGCGGGAGGCATCCCAGGTGAACCTCTATGGGTCCGAGATGGTCGGCCGCGTGACGGACAATGCCTTGCAGATCCTCGGCGGCATGGGCGTGACGAAGGACCTGCCGCTGGAACGCTTCTGGCGGGATGCGCGGGTGGAGCGCATCTGGGAAGGCACGTCGGAGATCCATCGCGACATCATCGCGAAGGATGTGCTGCGGGAGTTCCGGGCGTGACCTCCCGCATCAAGGTCGTGGAAAACGGACCGCTGCTGGAGATCATCTTCGATCACCCGCCGGCCCATGCCTTCGACCAGAAGGCATGCCGGGACCTGGACGAGGCCTTCGGGCTGCTGTGCGACAGCCCGCACCTTCGCTGCGGCATCGTGACGGCGACAGGCGATCGCATCTTCTCCGCGGGCTGGGATCTGAAGGCAGTGGCGGCGGGTGACCGGGGCGAGGATTTCGGGCCGAACGGCTTCATGGGGCTGAAGCGGCAATTCACCAAACCGGTGATCGCGGCGGTGAACGGCCTGGCCGTTGGCGGGGGATTCGAATTCTCGCTGCACGCGCATATGGTGATCTGCGCGACCCACGCCGAATTCGGGCTACCCGAATTGCAGCGCGGCTTCCTGCCGGAAGCGGGAGGTCTGTGGCGCGCCTATCGCCGCCTGCCACGGTCCATCGCCCATGAATTGCTGCTGACGGGCCGGCGGCTGACGGCGGAAGAAGGTCTGCGCCTCGGCTTCGTCAACCGCGTCGTACCGCGTGAGGGACTGATGGCGGCGGCGCGGGAGATGGCGATGCAGGTCGCGGGCGCTGCACCGCTGGCAGTAGAGGCGCTGCTGGAAGTGGCGCGCGTCACCGAATGCACGCCGGATGCGGAAGCCTTTGCGGCATTCGCCGCAGGCCTGCCGGCGCATCGGCGCATGCGTGCATCGAACGATTACTATGAGGGGCCACGCGCCTTCGCCGAAAAGCGACCGCCGCGCTGGACCGGAACCTGAGGCAAAGCGAGGCGCCCCCATGGATTTCGACCTTTCCCCCGCCCAGCAGGACATGCGCGACGCGCTGCGTGCCTTCCTGCTGCGCGAATGCCCCATCGAATACGTCCGCGAATGCGATGAGGCCGAGCGCTTCCCGACCGAGCTGTTCGACAAGCTTGCGGCTCAGGGCTGGCTCGGCCTGCCAATTCCGGAGGAGTATGGCGGCACGGGTGGCAGCTGCACCGACCTGGTCGTGTTCCTCGAGGAACTGGCCATGCATTTCGAGGCGGCGGCGAATTGCTACTACACCACCGTTGTCATCGCTGCCGATGCGCTGTCCCATTTCGGCAGCGAGGCGCTGAAGACGTCGCTGCTGCCGAAGCTCGCCAAGGGTGAGATACGGTTTGCCTTCTCACTCTCCGAGCCGAATTCAGGCTCCGACGCGGCATCGCTGCGGACGAAGGCGGTGCTCGAAGGCGAGGAATGGGTGATCAACGGGCAGAAGATGTTTTGTTCCTGCGCCCAGGTTGCCGATTACATCCTGCTGATGGCCCGGTCGGACGCCGCCGCGCCGAAGCATGACGGCATCACGATGTTCCTGCTCGACCCGAAGACGGCGGGTGTGGACATCCGGCGGCTCAAGAAGCTCGGCCTCAAGCCGATGGACCTGAACGAGATTTTTCTCAGCGACGTGCGCATCCCGAAGGACGCCATCGTCGGTGCGGCGCATCAGGGCTGGCGGAATGTGCTGAAGACGCTGGATTATGAGCGTTGCTGCCTGAGTGCGGTGAATGTCGGCGCGGCGCAATCCTGCCTCGACAAGGCGCTGGCCTATACGAAGGAGCGGGAACAGTTCGGGCAGAAGATCAGTTCCTTCCAGCTGACGCGTGCCAAGCTTGCCGATATGGAGATGGAGATCGATGCGGCGCGGCTGCTGCTGTATCGGAGCGCGGCGCTGGTCGATCGGCACATCCCGAACAACAAGCAGAGCGCGATCGCCAACCTCTATTCGTCGGAGACCTATGTCCGCACGGCGCTGAATGGCATGCGCCTGATGGGGGGTTGGGGCTACCTGATGGAATTCGACATGCAGCGGCATTTCCGTGACAGCAAGCTGGCGGAAATCGGCGGCGGCACATCCGAAATTCTCCGCATCGTGATTTCTCGCGAGATGCTGAAATGAGCATCGACCTCGTCCTCGCCCGGGGTTCCGTCGCCACCGAGGATGGCCTCGTGGAGGCTGATATCCTGGTGAAGGACGGGGTGATCCTGGACCTTGTCGATCCCGGCGCAGGGCGTGGCGCCGCGATGGAATCCGCCGAGGGCCGCGTTGTGCTGCCCGGCGGGATAGACCCGCATGTGCATTTCCTCATCGGCTTCATGGGGCAGCGCAGCGTCTATGATTTCGGCAACGGCACGGTGGCGGCGCTGCGCGGTGGCAACACCACGGTGATCGACTTCGCGCTGCAACGGCGCGGCCGCAGCCTGATGGATGGCCTCAAGCATCGCCGTGTGCAGGCGGACCGCCATGTGGCCTGCGACTACGGGCTGCATCTGATCGCGACCGATGTGAACGCGGCCGTGCTGGCGGAAGTGTCGGCGGTGGTGGCGGCCGGCGCTTCCTCCTTCAAGGTCTATACGGTCTATGAGAAGGAACAGCTGAAGGTCGAGGATGGGCCGCTGCATGACCTGATGCGTGCGCTGGGCGCCGCTGGCGGCACGATGGGGCTGCATGCGGAAAATGCCTCCCTCATCGACAATGCCATCGCGAAACACCTGGCGGCGGGCGAGGTTTCTCCGCGATTCCACGCGCAATCCCGGCCGGCGCTGGCGGAGACGGAAGCGGTCACGCGCGGACTGCTCCTGGCGGCGGATGCGGGCTGCGCGCTGCACATCTTCCACCTGAACGCGGCCGGCGCGCTCGACGCCATCGAGGCCGCGCAGGCGCGCGGCCAGCGGGCGACGGCGGAGACCTGCACGCACTACCTCGCGCTGACGGCGGAGGTGATGGATCGCCCCGATGGGCATTTGTTCGTCATGTCTCCGCCGCTGCGCGATGCCACGCATCAGGCGCGGATGTGGGGCGGGCTGGCCAGTGGCGGGCTCTCCGCCGTGACCTCCGATGATGCATCCTACTCCGCCGCGGCGAAGGCGCTGGGGGCCGAGAGTTTCGACCGCATCGCCAATGGCGTGCCGGGTGTGGAAGCACGGCTGCCCGTGCTGTGGACGCTGGGCGTGGAGGCAGGGCGGCTGACGGTGCCGCAATTCCTGCGCGCCTGGTCCTCCGGCCCCGCCGACGTGTTCGGCTTGGCGCCGCGCAAGGGCCGCATTGCCGTAGGCGCGGATGCCGATTTCGCGGTGATCGATCCGCACCAACGCCACACCATGACGGCGGACAGCCACTACGGCGCCATCGGCTACAACCCCTTTGACGGCTTCGACCTGACAGGCTGGCCGGTGCTGACCATCCGCGCTGGCGAGGTCGCGGTGCGAGATGAGCAGTGGCTGGGCAAGGCGGGCGACGGCAGGTTCATCGCTCGCCGCGCGTATTCATGACCACGCCGGCATGACCATTCCCGTCACGCTCATCACCGGCTTTCTCGGCAGCGGCAAGACCACGCTGGTGGCGCATCTTCTGGCACAGCCCGGCATGGATGGCACGCTGGTGGTGGTGAACGAATTCGGCGAGGTCGGCATCGACCATGACCTGCTGGAGGCGTCGTCGGACGACACCATCCTGCTCGCCAATGGCTGCCTCTGCTGCACCATCCGCGGCAATCTCGTGGACACGCTGCTGGATGTGGCGACGCAGGTGGCGGAAGGCAGGCTGCGCGCCTTCGAGCGGGTGGTGGTGGAGACATCCGGCGTTGCGGACCCGGCGCCGTTGCTGGGGTTTCTGCTGTCGCAACCGGAGGTGACGGCGCGCTATCACCTCGCGGGGGTGGTCACCACGGTCGACGCCGTGGCCGGCCCCGATACGCTGTCACGCCAGCGCGAAGCGGCGAGCCAGGTGGCGGCGGCGGATCTGTTGCTGCTGACGAAAGCGGATCTCGTCGCCCCGGGACGCGCCATCGCCATCGAGGCATTTCTGCGCGCGGTGAACCCGCAGGCCATCGTACGGCGGGTGCTGCATGGCGCGCTGGAGGCGGAGACTGTGCTGGGCCTGCACGCGGGAGCGCAGGCGCATGGCCCGTGCTGCGACCACGCGCACGAACCCGGCCATGAACATCACCATGATGCCGATCATACCGCACGGTTCCGAACCACGATGTTCCACGTGAAACATCCCCTGCCCGTGGCGGAGGTCCCGGCGCTGCTGGCCGCGTTGCGCGCGGTGGCCGGCCCGGACCTGCTGCGCCTCAAGGGCTTCGTGCCGCTGGAGGGAGACGCGCATCTGGTCATCCAGGGCGCGATGATGGTGGTGCATGACAGCGCGCCGCAGCCAGGGCCACCGCCCGGTGGCGGCCGGCTTGTCGCCATCACCGAGGGCGCGGCGCCGCCCTTATTGGCGGCGGCGCTCGCGCCCTTCGGGATCAGTTAGCCACTTCGCAGATTTCCAGGATCGCGAGCATGTAGATGCGGATCATGTCGAGGAAATCCGGGATGTCCACACGCTCATCCGGCATGGTGTTGTAGCGGCCGCCGGGACCACAGACGATGCCGTCCATCCCCGCCGCATGTTGCAGATGCGCGGCATCCGTGCCGTAGAAGCCGGGCGGTCGGATGGCACCCATCGGCTGCGGCGCCCCGCGCACCTTTTCATAGGCCCGGTTCACGGCCTTCACGATCGGGCTGTCCTTGCGGGCCTCGAAGGTCGGCATGGCGGGGCGGCCGAGCATGTGTTCCGGCGTCAGTGTCGTCTTGAGGCCAGGATACTTCGCCTCGAACGCCGCCAGTACGGCGCGCATATCCGCGAGAACCTGCGCTTCGTTCTGCCCGGGAGCGTAGCGGCAGCTTCCCTTGAGACGCACGAAATCCGCCACCTGCGGCGGGCGCCATTCGTTCAGCTCCTTGCCCAGCGCACCATGCATCACGCCGACATGGCAGCGGTTGATCGCCAGGTGTTCCGGGCTTGGCGCGCCGGAAAAGGTCATGGCGTTGAGCTGTGGCACCATCTCGCAGGCCACCATGATGGCGTCGATCGCCTCCTCCCGCTTCGAGAGGTGGCGCGTGTCGCCGACGATCTCGATGATGAAGGTGAAGGCGGCGGCGTGCATGGTCAGCGCCTGCAGGTCCGTCGGTTCCGAGTTGATGAAGTAGTCGGCGCGCAGCCCATCCCGGATGAAGGCCAGCGTGCCGACGCCGCCCTGCAATTCGCCGACGACGAAGGTGAGGATGACATCCCCCTTCAGTGTCACGCCGGCATCCATCAGCGTCTTCACCGCGCAATAATAGGCGGCGTCACCGGCCTTCATGTTGGACACGCCGATGCCGTAGATGAAGCGGTCATCGATGAGGCCGCCGACAGGATCGACCGTCCAGCCTTCCGTCACCGGGTTGGTATCGACATGCCCGTTGAACATCAGGCTCTTGCCGCCACCCGTGCCACGCCAGCGCCCGATGGCGTTGACACGTTCGCCCTCCACCGGCGTCAGCGCCGCATCCAACCCGATGGCGGCCATGCTCGCGGCCATGAATTCCGCCAGCTTCCGCTCGCCCGGCGTCTGCGAATGGCTGCGATGGCGCACCATCTGCGCGAGGAAGTCGAGGCATTCGCGTTCATTCACGCGGGCGATCAGGTCATCCGGCGTCATGCGGCCGTTCCTCCGATGTTCAGCCGCGGCACGACGGCCATGAGTTGCGCGGTATAGGGGTGCGAGGGCCCGCGCGCGGTGAGCTCCTCCACCCCGATCGTCTCCACCAGCTCGCCGCGATGCATCACCGCGATGCGATGGGCGATCTGGCGGACCAGGTTGATGTCATGGGTGATGAACATCGTGGCAGCGCCGCTGTCCCGTTGCAGCGTGACCAGCAGGCGGATCACGGCGGCCTGCACGGAAACATCGAGCGAGGAGGTCACCTCGTCACAGATCACCAGGCGCGGACGCGGCGCGAAGGCGCGGGCGATGGCGACACGCTGCTTTTCACCACCCGAGAGCTGGTGCGGAAAGCGGTCCGCGTATGCCGCGGGAAGCCGCACGGATTCGAGCAGCGCGCGCACGGCCTCCGCGGGTGAACGCCCTTCGGGGTCGCCATACAGCTTCATCGGGCGTGACAGGATTTCGCTGATGCGCTGGCGCGGGTTGAGCGAGCTGTCGGGGTGCTGGAAGACGATCTGCACCTGCCGCCGCCAGTCCCGCCCCATCTCCGCCGCGCTGGTGGCCGAAACCCCCTGCAGCGCCAGCCTTCCTTCGAAGGCCGCGAGGCCCGTCAGCGCGCGGGCCATGGTGGATTTCCCCGATCCGCTTTCACCGACCACGCCGAGGATTTCGCCGGGCTGGATCGTCAGCGAGACGTCGCGCGCGCCGATTACGCCGGCAGCCTTGCGGCCCCGGAGGCTGCCGAGCAGGCTGCCGAGCAGGCTCGGGCGGCCATAGCGGACCGTGACGTGGTCGGCTTCCACCAGTGGCGGGCCAGGAACCGGACGCGTATGCACCAGCCGCTCCTCCGGCCGAGGCACGGCGGCGAGCAGCGCGCGGGTGTAGTCATGCCGCGGCGCACCGAAGACGGCGGCGGTCTGCCCTTGCTCCACGATGCGGCCGCGATGGATGACGGCGACCCGCTGCGCGATGCCGGAGACAATCGCGAGGTCGTGCGAGATATACAGCGAGGCGACGCCAGTTTCCGCCTGCAACTCCCGAAACAGGTCCAGGATCTGCCGCGCCGTCATCACATCGAGCGCCGTCGTCGGCTCATCGAAGATGATGCAGTCCGGCCGGCAGGCGAAGGCGGTGGCGATCACCACCCGCTGCTTCTCCCCGCCCGAGGCCTCATGCGGGTAGCGCCGCAGCATCGCCGCGGGGTCGCGCAGCCCGACGCGGGTGAAGGCCGCTTCCGCTTCCGTGCGGGCGCCGGCGGGCGTGAGGCCACGATGGCGTTCCAGCACTTCCGTGATCTGCCGCCCCAGCGTCAAGGTGGGGTTGAGCGAGGTCGCGGGGTCCTGGAACACCATGCCGATCTTGGCGCCGCGAACGGCGGTGAGCTGCTTCTTGGTCAGCGCGCGAAGGTCCTGCCCGGAAAGCCGCAGCGTGCCGGCGCGCTCGATGGCGTTCGGCGCCAGCGCGCGCATGATCGCCCAGGCGAGGGATGTCTTGCCCGAGCCCGATTCACCGACAAGGCCGACGACCTCACCGCGCGCGATGCTGAGGGAGACGTCGTCCAGCACCCGGACGGCGCCCTGCCGCGTCGCGTAGTCCAGCGTATAGCCGGCGACATCGAGGACCACGCTCATGTCCGCGGGTTCAGTGCGTCGCGAAGCCCATCGCCCAGCAGGTTGAAGCCGATGGCGACGAGGGCGATGGCACCGCAGGGCCAGACGATCATCCACGGGGAAAGATGCATGAAGCGCCGCGCCTCGCTGACCATCAGCCCCCATTCCGAGGCCGGTGGCTGAGCGCCGAGGCCGAGGAACGAAAGCGTGGCGAACAGCATCACCGCGAAGGCGACGCGGATGCTCATCTCCACGACGATCGGCGCCACGACATTCGGCAGCATTTCCCGCACGACGATGTACCAGCCGCCCTCACCCCGCGCGATCGCGGCATTCACGAAGTCCTGCCGACGGACGGATAGGGCTACGGATCGCGTGATGCGCGCCATGCCCGGTGTGAAGGCGATGGCGATGGCGAGTACCGCATTCTCCGATCCTCGGCCGAGGACGGAGACAATCAGCAGCGACATCAGCAGCGACGGCATGGCCATGATGGCATCCACCGTCCGCATCACCGCTTCATCCACCCGCCCGCCGAGGAAGGCGGACGCGGTGCCGATCAGCGCGCCGGTAAGGCTGCCGATGACGGTCGCCAGCAGCGCCAGCAGCACCGTCGCCCGTGCGCCGGAAAGGATGCGGCTCAGGATATCGCGGCCGAGCTGGTCGGTGCCGAGCCAGTGGTCCGCGCTCGGTGGCTTGTAGCGCCGCAGCACGCTCATCGCGGAAGGCTCGTAGGGCGCGAGCGAAGGCCCGAACACGGCGACGATGAGCACCAGCACCACCAGCACGAGACCGATGATGCCCTGGGGGGAGCGCAGCAGGCGGCGGAGCACGTCACCCATATTGGATGCGCTTGTCGAGCGAGGCGTAGGTCAGGTCAGCGAGGAAATTCATCACGCAATAGGTCGATGCCATCACCAGCGCACCAGCCTGGATCATCGGCAGGTCTCGGTTCTGCACGGCGACGATGATCTGCCGTCCGATGCCGGGAATGGCGAAGATTTCCTCCACCACGATGATGCCGCCCAGCACATAGCCGACATCGAGTGCCACGATGGTGATGGTGGGAAGCAGCGCGTTACGCAGCGCGTGGCGGAACAGCACGGTGCATTCCGGCATGCCCTTCAGCCGCGCCGCGCGGACGTAATCCGTATGCAGCGCATCCACCACCTCTGACCGCACCATGCGGGAGACATGGGCGACCAGGATGAGGGACACGGTCGCCACCGGCAGGACCAGATGGTGCAGCGCCTGCGCGGGGTCTTCCCACAGCGGCACATAGCCCGTCGCCGGCAACCAGCCGAGGAAATCCGCGAACAGCATGATGCCGAGCGTCGCGGTGACGAATTCCGGCAGCGACACGCCGAGATAGGAGAACAGGCCGAGCGCGATATCCGCCGCACCGCCGCGCCTGACCGCGGCCAGGATGCCCAGCGGCACCGCCACGACCAGCATCGTGCCGATGGACAGGAACGCCAGCAGCAGCGACCGCGAAAGGCTTTCCAGCAGCACCGGCAGCACCGGCTGGCCGGTGCGCATCGAGGTCCCGAAATCCCCCGCCAGCACACCACCGGCCCAGCGCGCATATTGCAGCCAGACCGGCGCATCCAGGCCGAGGCGGATGCGCAGTGCCGCCAGCGCGTCTTCCGTCGCGGCTTCCCCCATCAGCATCGTCGCCGCATCGGCCGGAAGCACCTGGGTGATGCCGAAGACGATGATGGAGACAACCAGCAGCGTGTACAGGATGAGCCCGCACCGCCGCAGCAGGTAGCGCCCGGACATCAGCCGCGCCGCGGCGCGCCGTCGCCGAGCCAGACATGGTCCAGCCGGAACACCGCGCCACGGGGATGCAGGCGATAGCCCTGGACGTAGCTGCGCTGCGCCGCCAGCAGGTCGAAGAATACCGGGATCAGGGACGGCACTTCGCGGTGCATCATCACCTGCGCCTCACCATACAATTCGCGCCGCCGCGCCGCGTCGGCGGTGGTGCGCGCCTGTTCGATCAGCCGGTCGAAGGCCGTGTTGTTCCAGCGCGTCTCATTCCAGGCGGCGTTCGATGTGTAGAGCAGCGAGAAGATGCCATCGGCCGTCGCCTGCATGTTGTAGAAGCCGATGTAGAAGCTGCCCTTGCGCCAGACCTGGTCGAGATAGGTGGCGTGCGGCATCGTCTGCACCTCGATCTCGAATCCCGCGGGTTTCGCCATCTCCTTCAGCGCCACGGCCAACTGCGTCCGCACGGCCGGGCGGTCGGAGGCGATCAGCGTCGCGCGCAGGCCGTTGGGGTGCCCCGCTTCCGCCAGCAGGCGCCGCGCGCCGGCGATGTCCGGGCGCTTGGCCGGCACGTCGCGGTGATAGACATAGGCGGGGTTCATCGGCGTGTCGTGGCCCTGGGTGCCGTAGCCCTCGGCGCAGAAATCGACCATCGCGGCGCGATCCACCGTCATCGCCAGCGCCTGGCGCACGCGCATGTCGTTGAAGGGAGCGGTGTCGCAGCCGAAATTCACGTTGCAGAACTGACCGGACGGCGTGCGCAGCCCCCGCACGCCATTGGCGCGCTGCAGTCGCGCGAATTCGGTCGGCAGCGCCAGCAGCATCAGGTCCGTATTGCCGGAGATCAGCGCCGAGCCCTCGGCCGTCGGGTCCGGATAGACCACCACCTCCACCCGATCCACATAGGGCCGCGCCGGGTCGTAGTAGCTGGGGTTCCGCTGCACCACGATCAGCCGTTCCGGCTCGAAGGACACCAGACGGAACGGCCCCGTGCCCACGGCTTCGCGGTCGAGCCGCGCGAGGCCCGCGCCCTTGGCAAGCGCGGCCGGGACGATGCGCGCATTGGTGTAGGCGAGCATCACCGCCATGTCGGCGTTGGGCGCGCGCAGGGTGAAGACCACGGTGCGCGCATCGGCGGCCGCCACCCGCTCGATCGGGCCGATATTCTGCCGCGCCGGGGACGCCGTCGCGGGGTCCAGCATCGCCTCGAAGCTCGCCACGACATCGGCGGCCGTACAGGCGGAGCCGTCATGGAAGGTGAGGTTCGGCCGCAGCACGAAGGTCCAGACCGTGAGCTCGGGGTTCGAGGACCAGCTTTCCGCGAGGTCCGGCTCCGGCGACATGTCCGTCGAAAGCCGGGTGAGGCCGCTATAGAGTAGCTCCGCCACCAGGTATTCCGGGTTCACCCTGGTCAGCAGCGGGTTCAGCTTCGCCACCGCCTGGTCCACGCTCATCCGGAGCGTGCCGCCGCGGCGGGGCGTGCCCTGGGCTAGAACGCCGGCCGGCAACAGGGACGTGGCACCAAGGCCAGCGGCCCCGGTGAGCATCTGGCGGCGAGTCGCGTCGATCGTCATGAGTCGGTTGCTCCTGCGGGGATGGGGCTATCGGCGAGGTAGGCGAGCAGCGCGCAAGCCAGTGCGCGGATATCGGACAGCGTGGTGAATTCGTCGGGGCCGTGCCCGCGGCTGTCCCGCCGCACCAGCCCGCCGAGCAGGATCTCCCGCATCCCGGCGCGCTGCACGAATCCCATGTCGGAGGAGGAGGAAGCTCCCCAGGCACTGAAATCCGCCGGCTGCCAGCCGAAGCCGAAGCACAGCGCCCGCTGCCAGCGCGTCCAGTGCGGTCCCTGCGGATCGGCCACGGGGTCGAGTCGTCCGGCCAGCGAGGTGGTGACGGATAATGCGCGGCTTTGCGCGGCACCTTCCGCGACGCAGGCCTCGATCTCGGCCAGCGCGCCCTCCATCGTCTCCTCCGGCATGACGCGGCGGTTGACCAGGATGTCGCAGGCGCCGGGCAGCGCGCCGCCCTTGGCGCCACCATGCACGGCGGCAATGGTCAGCCGCGCCGTCAGGGGTTCATCGCGGCGATGCGGCGGTGGCGGCAGGGCGGATTCCCGGGCTTCCACCACCACCTTCAGCCGCATCAGCGCTGCCAGCACGGGCAGCGCCTGTTCCACGGCATTCACCGCATCCGGGGAGGGATCGCCAGAATGCGCGGCGCGGCCCTCGATACGGATCGCGATGTCGAGGCTGCCGAAGCAGCCCGCCCAGATCCGCGGCGCAGCGCCGCCATTCAGGCAGATCAGGTGGTCGCCCTCCAGCATGCCCTGTTCGGCGATCCAGCGGATGCCGGGGTAGAGGCCGCCTTCCTCATCCGTGCAGAACAGCAGCATCGGGTCATAGGCGAGCGCGATGTCCTCCCGCGCCGCCGCCCGCAACGCCAGCAGGATGGCGGCGAGCGTGCCCTTCATGTCCGCCGCACCGCGGCCGAACAGCAGGTCCCCCTCCCGCGTCAGGGCGAGGGGCGGGCGGGTCCAGCCCTCCCCCGCCGGGACAGTGTCGGTGTGGACATAGATGCCGCAAGCCGGCTGGCGTCGGGTCACCGGCAGGCCGAGCAGGTTCACCCGCGCGCCCTGCGCCAGGCCAGCGCGATCCCGCCAATGCTCCTCCGGCACCGCCACGCGGCGGAAGCCGAAGCCGAGGGGTGTGAAGGCCTCCTCCAGCACATCGGCGAGGGCGGCGTAGCCAGTCCCGGGGGGGAAGCAGGTGTCCGTCTCCATCACCCGCGCCAGCATCGGCAGCACATCTTCGGCGCCCGTCGCCATCCAGGCGGCGGCGCGGCGCAGCGCGGCTGTGCGGTCGTGCAAGGCGGGAGCGTCCGGGGGAATTGCGGGCCTGCCTATTTCTCTATAGAAATGGAGCCTCCCGCAGGATGCCTTCCCCTGTCAAGCGCCGATCAGAACCAGGCCCTGAACCCGACCCTTCCCCTGCATGAACAGGTCAAGCGTCGGGTATCCGAGGAGATCCTGATGGGCGGCCTACCGCCTGGCTCGACCCTTCCGGGGGAGGTGGACCTCGCTTCCCGCTTCGGGGTCGCTGTCGGCACGGTGCGGCGGGCGCTGTCCGCGCTGGTGGCGGAAGGGCTGCTGACGCGGCGGCCGCGCATCGGTACGGTGGTGACCGGGCGCAGCCCGGAGCATTCGCTGCGTTTCTTCTTCCAGTATTTTCGCCTGCATGGCGCGGATGGCGCGCTGCTGCGGTCCCGCACCGTCACCCTCTCCGTCCGGGAGGAGGCGGGCTCTCTGGCCGATGCGGTGGCGCTGCACCTTCCCGCAGCCGTGCCCCTGCTGCGGATCGCCCGGCTCCGGCTGGTGGAGGACAGGCCGGTGATGCGCGATGAGCTGCGCATTCCCGCGGCCCGCATCCCGGGCTTTCCCCGCAGCGTCGCGGCGATGCCGGAACTGGTCTATCGCCACCTGCTGGACAGCCACGGCATCCGCATCACCGCGGTCAGGGAGACGCTGCGGGCCGAACTCGCCACGCCGGAGGATCGCTGGCTCTTGGCGCTGCCCGACCCCGCCGCGCTGCTGGTGATCGAGGCGACGGCCTTCGACCCGTCCGGCGCCCCCTGCCTGCTGACGACGCAGCGTGCCTGGACCGAGGCGCATCGCTACGTCAACGAGGTGAGTTGAGACCAAACCACGCGCGCAATCGCGTCGCCGCGGCTTCGTTGACGACGCCTTCCGGCATCCGCCCCGCCGCGATGGCGGCGACCTGGCGGGCCGTATCCATCGCCTGGTGTTCGGCGGCTTCCGGCGTCAGCCCGCCGACATGCGGCGTCGCCACCACATCGGCACGCGCCGCCAGGGCGGGGTTCGGCCGCTGGTCCGGCGCGCTGCCGACATCCATGCCGGCACCGCGGAGGTGCCCGGAGGCGAGGGCCGCCGCGAGCGCCGCCTCATCGACCAATTCCCCCCGGCTGAGGTTGATGACCAGACCGCCGGGCTTCATCCGCGCGATGGCCGCGGCGTCGATCATGTGCCGGGTCTCCGGCGTGGAGACCGCGAGCGGCATCACCACGTCGGCCGCTTCCAGCAGCGCCTCCTTGCCCGGCGCGGCCTCCACCCCCGGCATGTCGGGTGCGACATAGGGGTCATGCACCAGCACGCGCATCCGCATCGCCAGCGCGATCGGCGCGATGCGCCGGGCGATGCGGCCCCAGCCGATGATACCGAGGGTCTTGCCCTCCAACTGCATGCCCATCCGCGGCTCCGGCAGCGCGCCATGGCGATAGGCGCCGGTGCTGGCCGAAACCCCGCGGGCGAGATCGACCATCATGCCGATGGCGAGTTCCGCCACGCTGGCGCCGAAGCCGGGCGTCGCCCGCGTCACCAGTACGCCGGCCGCCGTCGCGGCGGGGACATCGATGGTGGAGATATCGACGGCGACGCGATGGAAGCCGAGCAGCCAGGGCGCGGCGGCGAAGGTTTCGGCCGTGCCGGGGGTGGAGCGATCCGCGACGATGAGGTGACAGCCCTTCGCGGCCTCGGCGAGAGCGGCGCCGGAGAGCGGCGAGTGACCCTCATGCAGTACCACCTCCGCCACCGCCCGCAGCGCGGCCTCGGCGCGTGGAGGGTAGTAGCCCGCCCGCATGGCCGGCGTATGGGTCAGGAATACGCGCAGCATGGGCGTCTCGCCTCCCGGTCTTGTGACGCGTAGCTTAGGGCGCATGAGCGACCAGCCAACCCCCTATACCCTCGGCACCAACCCCCCGGCGCTTTCCGTGCCGGAGGGCGCGGTGGATTGCCACCACCATGTCTACGACGCGGCCTGGCCGATCGCCCCCGGCGCGCGGCCGCATGACAGCGCGACGCGGGCCGACCATGCCCGGCTGATGCGGCGCCTTGGCGTGACGCGGCAGGTGCTGGTGCAGCCTTCGACCTATGGCTTCGACAATGCCTTGCAACTGCGGGCGCTGGGCGAAGCGGGGCCGGCAGTTGCGCGGATGGTCGCGGTGGTGCCGCCGGATGTGGCGCTGGCCGATCTGCGGGCGATGGCGGCGGCGGGCGTCGTCGGCGCGCGGGCCAATCTCGTGCAGGGCATTCCGCTGGCCCCGACGGATGTTGCGCCGCTGGCGCGGCGGCTGGCGGAGGTCGATTGGCATCTGCAGGTCTTCGCCCACGCTGATTCCATCGCGGCGCTGGGTGATGTCCTGCGCGCCGCCCCCTGCCCCGTCGTCTTCGACCATTTCGCGCAACTGCCGCTGGCGGGCTGGCAGGCGCACCCGGCCTGGGGTGTGGTGATGGACCTCGTGCAGGCCGGGCGCGGCTGGGTGAAGCTCTCCTCCCCCTACAGCCTCGACCAGCGCAATCCCGGGGCGGTTGGCCCGCTGGCGCGCGCCCTGGTGGCGGCGGCACCGGAGCGGATGGTCTGGGGTACGAATTGGCCGCATCCGAATGCGGAAGCCTTGCAGGACGATGCCGCGCTGCTGGACCTGCTGGCGGAATGGGCGCCGGAGGAGCGGACGCGCCGGTGCATCCTGGTGGATAATGCGGCGGCCCTTTACCGCTTCTGAGACCAACAGCCGCTTGCAGCGGCTCGTTGGTAGGCGTTGTGTCGCCCTCAAGCGCCGGGTGTGGCCTCCGGCCACTTGGCTCGCCGGACTGCCGGCGGCGCCCATGCGGGCCGCAGACCATTGCGGAAGGCCGTTGGTGGGGCACCCGCCGGGGGACCCGGCAAAAACAACCCGCCGGGGACCCGGCAAAAAGAACCCGCCGGGGGACCCG
>CANJXD010000020.1 GCA_947478535.1 Acetobacteraceae bacterium | reverse complement strand
TGACATGCGGGCGGCGGGAAGGCGGCGGCAGGGCGGAGGCCATGCTGTGTCGCCCAGTATCCCGCGCCTCGATCAGACGGCGTTCCAGGGCGAGGACCTGGCCCACGGCTTCCGGCGGTTCGGATCGGGCCAGGGTCTCGACGGTGGCGAGGGCATCGTCCCAGGCTTCTGCCCGGCGCAGCGCATCGGCGATGCGGATGGTCTGCTCGGCATCCAGCGTCGGGCCGCCGCGCCACAGCGCCACCGCATCCAGCCGCCAGGCGCGGGAAAGGTCCGGCCGGTCCAGGTCATCGGCGACCCAGGCGGCCTGCAAGGTGGCCTCGCCCGCCGCGTGCAGGGCGCCGGTTTCCTCCAGCACCAGGGCCCAGGCGAGGAAGCGGCGCGCCAGGGGGGGGATGGAGCTGTCCTGCAACACGGCGCGGAAGGGCGCGGCGCGCACGGCTTCGGCCGCGGCGGGGTGGGTGCGGGTGATGTCCGGCGCGGCATAGCCGCAGGCCGGGCATTGCTGCAGCCAGCGCGCCATGGTGGAGCGCACGGGCTCGCCCGGGCGTAGATCGAGGTCCGGCGCCTGTTCGGGCGGCGACGGGCGGAACGGGGAATGCCGGCTTTCCGTCCCGCAGACCCCGCAGCGGATGGCGCCGGAGGGTGCGGGCTTGGAGCCGGCCGAGGGTGTCTCGGCCATGACTGACAAACTAGGCAGGAACGGCGCCGGGGCGAAGCCTTGAAATGGCTGTTTTCACGCTGCTTCGTTGCAAGCCGCCCATGGACTCGGGGCGGCCCGCCCGCCTAAAGGGGCCGTCATGCCGCGCGGCGACCTGTTTCCCGACATTGCCCCCTATGAGACGGGCCTGCTGCCCTTGTCGGCCGGGCACGTCATGTATTGGGAGCAGGTGGGCAACCCGCGCGGCCAGCCCGTGCTGTTCCTGCATGGCGGGCCGGGCGCAGGCGCGGGGGCGATCCATCGCCGCTTCTTCGACCCCAATCACTGGCGCGTGGTGATCTTCGACCAGCGCGGCGCCGGCCGGTCCCGCCCGCTCGGCGACCTGCGGGAGAATTCGACGCCCCAACTCGTCGCGGATATCGAGGCGCTGCGCCGCTTCCTCGGCATCGAGCGCTGGCTGCTGTTCGGCGGGTCCTGGGGCTCGACGTTGGCGCTGGCCTACGCCCAGGCGCACCCGGACCGCGTCACGGGCTGCGTGCTGCGCGGCGTGTTCCTCGGCCGGCCTTCGGAGGTGGAGTGGTTTCTCTACGGCCTCCGCCGCATCTTCCCCGATGCCTGGCAGGCCTTCGCCGAGCATGTGGCGCCGGAGGAGCGGGGTGACCTGCTGACGGCCTATCTGACCCGGCTCTGCGATCCCGATCCCATGGTCCACCAGCCGGCGGCGCGGGCCTGGAGCCTGTATGAGGGCTCCTGCTCCACCCTGCTGCCGAGCCCGGAGACGGTGGCGAGCTTCGCGCAGGATCGCTCCGCGCTCGGACTGGCGCGGATCGAGGCGCATTACTTCCGCCATGACCTGTTCCTGCCGCCTGAAGGGCTGCTGGGGAACATGGACCGCATCGCGCATATCCCGGCGGAGATCGTGCAGGGTCGGTACGACATGGTCTGCCCCTGCGACACCGCCTTCCAACTGGCCGCTGCATGGCCTCGGGCGCGCCTCACGCTGATCCCCGATGCCGGGCATTCGGCGCTGGAGCCGGGCGTTCGCACGGCGCTGGTCAGCGCGGTGGAACGCTTCCGGCGGCGAGTTTCCTGAGCGCCATCCGGTCCAGCTTCTGCGCCGGCGTGACGGGCAGGGATTGCACCAGACGGATATCCGCGGGGATCTGGTAGGCGACCAGGCGCTGGCCGAGGAAATCGGCGATCTCCGCCGTATCCAATGCAACGGACTCTCGCGCCACGACATGGGCGACCAGCTTTTCGCCTTGTCGGTCATCCGGCACGCCGACGACGCCGGCGGCGGCGATGCCGGGATGGGCGTGCAGCACTTCCTCGACCTCGCGCGGGAAGACGTTGAAGCCCTTCACCAGCACCACATCCTTCCGGCGGTCGGTGATGAACAGGAAGCCGTCGGCGTCGAAATGGCCGATATCCCCGGTCATGATGAAGCCGTCGCGCAGCGCGGCCGCTGTCTCCGCTGGCCGGTTGCGATAGCCCGCCATCATATGCGGGCCGCGCAGGCGGATCTCCCCCCGCTCGCCGGGGGGTAAGGGGCGGGTGCCGGTGTCGAGGTCCACCACCTCGACCTCGGCGCAGGGCATGGGCTTTCCGACGGAGCCGGGGCGGATGCCGGTCAGCGGCGTATTGCCGGCGATCGGCGCCATCTCCGTCATTCCATAGCCTTCATGGATGCGAAGCCCCGTCGCGCGGTGCCAGCGCTCATGCAGGTCGAGCGGCACCGGGGCGCCGCCGGCGGGGCAGACGCGCAGCGCGGAGAGGTCCGCGCTCGCCAGGTTGGCGGCGGCGAGCACGCCGGCATAGATGGCGGGCGGGCCGCCGCCGAAGACGGTCACGCGATGGCGGGCCATCAGTTCCACCACCAGTTCCGGCTTGAAGCGATCGGGGATCACCACCTCCCCGCGGGACGCGACGGGGCCGAGCACGCCCAGCAGCCAGCCATAGATGTGGGTGAAGGGGGCGATGGGCAGCCAGACCTCGCCCGTCATGCGCGTTGGCCAATTATACTCGATGCAGCGCGCGGCGATGACGAGGCGGCCATGGGTGTGTTCCACCGCCTTCGGCGTGCCGGTGGTGCCGCCGCTGAAGAACAGCGCGGCGACATCGTCCGAGGTGGGAGCTCGGCGGTGCAACGGTGCCGCGGGCGCGGCGAGCAGGGCGCCGGGATCGACGGGGATGACCTCGGCGAGGCCGTGCTCGGCGGCCAGGGCGCGCGCGGCGTCCGCCATGGCGGGCTCGCAGAGGATCGCGCGTGGGGCCGCTTCCCGCAGCAGGGGGGCGAGTTGCGGCGCGGGATAGGCGGGGTTGAGCAGCGCCGGGGGCGTGACGGCGCGCAGCGCGGCGAAATAGGCGATCTGCCATTCGACGGAATTCGCCAGCAGCAAGGCCACGGGTTGCCCGGGCTCGGCGATGCCGGCGATGCGATGCGCCAGCACCCGGGCGGCATGGCCGGCCTGGCCCCAGGTGAAGACGCGGTCGCGGTGGCGGAAGGCCATGGCATCCGGCGCCGTCGCCACGGCGTGCTCGAAGATGGCGGCGATGGTGGGCAGCGCCGGGCGAGGCTCCCCCACGCCATGCAGCGGAAGGGCGATCATGGCAAATCACCCGCCGCCGCCTTCAGGCGGAGCAAGGCGAGAAGTGCCGCGTCCCGCTGTTCGAGCATCGCCGCCTGGTCATGCGGCGCGAGTTCGGCGGCGACACCCTGCGCGACCTGGGTGCCGAGCGCGGCATCGACCTGCACCGTGCCGAGGTCCCGCCACATCGCCTCCGTCGCCTGCCAGAGCGGCTTGGTGAACAGCGCCGCGATGCCCCCCGCGCCGCCGGATAAATGCAGGTTCACGAAGGGGCCGAGCAGCGCCCAGCGCAGGCCGGGGCCATGGGCGATGGCGGCATCGAGATCGGCGATATCGGCGACACCTTCGCGGGCGAGGTGGAAGGCTTCCTGCCACAAGGCCGCCTGCAGGCGGTTGGCGACATGGCCGCGGATTTCCTTCCGAAGCCGGATCGGATGCTTGCCGAGGCCGCGATAGAAGGCCATCGCCGTGGCGATGGCGGCTTCCTCCGTGCGCGTGCCGCCGGCGACTTCGACCAGCGGGATCAAATGTGGCGGGTTGAAGGGATGGCCGAGCACGACGCGGCCGGGATGCCGGACGCAGGCATCCTGGAATTCGCTGACCATGATGGTGGAGGAGGAGGTCGCAAGGGTCGCGTGCGGGGGGGCCGCGGCATCGAGCCGGGCGAAGACGCCGCGTTTGAAGGCGAGGCTTTCCGGCCCGTTCTCCTGCACGAAATCCGCCGCAGCGACGGCGTCTTCCAAAGTCGAGGTGACGCGGAGGCGGGCCGGGGAGGCGCCTTCGGCGAGGCCGAGCGTGACCATGGCGGGCCATTGCGCGGCGATGGCGGCGCGCAGCGCGGCCTCCGCCCCCGGGGCGGGGTCCGCCGCCACGACATCGAGGCCGCGGGCGAGACACAAGGTCGCCCAGCTCGCGCCGATGACGCCGGTGCCGATGATGGCAACCTGCATGGCGCTTCAGCCCTTCGAGGGCGCATCGACCTTGGCGGCCCGGCCGGCGGAGAACTCCGCCAGGCGTTCGGCCGCTTCGGGTCCGGATTGGGCGAGGGCGGCCATCATGCTTTCGACGAACAAGCCATCGTCTTCGGCCATGTCCTGGATGCGCGGCAGGGCATGCAGCACGCCGAGCACCGTCAGCGGCGCCATGCCGACGGCCTTGGCCGCGAGCCCCCGCGCCGTATCCCGCGCCGCACCCTCTGCCACCAGGTATTGTACGAGGCCGGCGCGTTCCGCAGCGGCGGCATCCAGCACGCGGCCGGTCAGCATCATGTCCGTCATCCTGGCCGCGCCGATCAGACGGGCGACATGCACGGAGGCGCCGCCGCCGACATAGATCCCGCGCGTGCCTTCCGGCAGGGCGAAGAAGGCGGTGCTGTCGGCCACACGGATGTGGCAGGCGGCGGCGAGTTCGAGCCCACCGCCGACGGTCGCGCCGTGCAGTGCGGCGATCGCCGGGATCGGGCCACGCCGCAGTAAGGCGAAGGCGGCGTGCCAGGCGCGGGAATGGTGGAACACTTCCGCCGGGTCCCGCGCGCGATGTTCGGACAGGTCGAGCCCGGCGCAGAAACAGGGGCCATGGCCGAAGATGACGATGGCCCGGGCCTCGGCCTGGGCGCGGCGGATCGCGGTGAGGAATTCGGCGAGCAGCGCGTCACTGATGGCGTTGCGCTTGCGCGGGCGGTTCAGGCCGATCCAGGCGACACGGTCGTCCAGCGCATAGGTGACGAGCGGCTCTCTGGCGGCATCCATGGCGCGCATTCTCCCGGCTTCCGGCGGCAGGCCTGATCGGAGGCTTGCACCGAATATTTAAGCCGCATAATAATGCGCAAGTCAGCGGCCGCAATCAAGGCCGCGCTCAGAAATCACCCCGGGTTGGACCGGGCGGGAAGGGGGGTCAGCGATGCAGCAGCTTGCGCAGCAGCCTCACGAATTGCGCCCGCTCGGCCGTGGACAGTCCCTCAACGAATCGCGCATCCGTGTCCGCCTGGGTCGGCTCCAGCGCCCGCCACAACGCCAGGCCGGCGGCGGTGGGGGTGAGCAGGCTGGCGCGCAGTTCCGCCGTATCGGCGCGGCGTTCGACGAGGCCGGCGGCGGCCAGGCCGTTGACCAGGGCAGCGACGTTGGAGGGCTTCACCCGCAGTTCCTCCGCGATGGCGCCCGGGCGGATATCGGGGTTCGCGATGATGAGGGCGAGCACGGAAAACCCGGCGGGGGTGACGCCGAAGCCGGCGAAGTTGCGGTGGAATTCGTCAAACGCGCGCAGCTGCGCCAGGCGCACGAGGAAGGCCGGGCTTTCGGCAAGCGGCTGCACCAGCGCGGCGATCTCGGGCTTGTCCCGGCGCGGCGGCAAGGGGTCGGAGACGATCTTGATGTGGGTCGGTCTCGGCATCCGATCATCTATCGCGGAACCAGGAGGGTCCGACAACCCTGCGCCGCGCAAGGGTCCAACAAACCATAACATCTTGGGAGGATAGGCAATGTCAGGGTTGATGACGGGGCGGCGTGGTATTCTGGCAGGCGCGGCGGGGCTTGCCGGTTGCGGACTGGGGGGTGGCGATGCGCACGCCCAGGCCACGACCCCCGCGGTGGAACGGGTGGCGCGGACGATCGTGGGGTTCCCGCCTGGCGGGTCCTCCGACATCATCGCGCGGCTCTACGCGGAACGGCTGCGCGGGGTCTTCGCGCCGCAGGTGATCGTGGAGAACCGCTCCGGCGCCGGGGGGCGCGTGGCGGTGGAGGCGGTGAAGGCGGCGGCGGCGGATGGCACCACCATCCTGCAGACGCCGGCCAGCATGCTGACGATCTACCCGCATCTGTATCCGACCTCGCTGCGCTACGATGCGCTGGCGGATTTCGTGCCGGTGACGACGGTCTGCACCTTTCCCTTCGCGCTGGCGGTGCGGGCGGATCATCCCGCGAAGACGCTGGCGGAATTCATCACCTGGGCGAAGGCGCAGGGCGGCGCGGTGCCCTTCGCCAGCCCGGCGGCGGGGTCCGTGCCGCATTTCCTCGGCGTGCTGCTGGCGCGCTCGGCGGGGCTGCAACTGACGCATGTGCCCTATCGCGGCGCCGCGCCGGCCGTGCAGGACCTGCTCGCGGGGCAGATCCCGGCGGTGGTGATGGTGCTGGGCGATGTGTCCGAATTCCATCGCGCTGGCCAGGCGCGGGCGCTGGCGGTCAGCGCGCCGACCCGCGTGGCGCGGATGCCGGATGTGCCGACCTTCGCGGAACTCGGCCATCCCACGCTGACGGCGGAGGAATGGTTCGGCCTGCTGCTGCCGGCGCGCACGCCGCAGCCTGTCGTCGATGCGCTGTATCGCGCCGTGACAGCGGCCGCGGCGACAACGGAGATGCGGGACGCGCTGGCGCGGCTGGAATACGCGCCGACGACCATGGCGCCCGATGTCTTCGCCGCGCGCATCCGCCAGGAGCGCGAGATGTGGGGCCCGGTGGTCGCGCAATCCGGCTTCCGGCCGGATGAGTGACGCTGGTTGACGACGCAGGTCGGGGGATGAGGACGCAGGTCGGGATCGTCGGCGCCGGGCCGGCGGGGCTGCTGCTGGCGCTGATGCTGCGCCGGCGGGGGATCGACTGCGTCATCATCGAGGCGCGTGACCGCGCGACCATCGAGGCGACGATCCGCGCCGGCATCCTCGAACAGCCGACGGTCGACCTGATGGCGGAACTCGACGTTGCTGGGCGAATGCGGCGCGAGGGGGTGGTGCATCACGGCACCATCCTGCGCTTCGCGGGGCAGAACCACCGGATCGACTTCGCGGGGCTGACGGGCGGGCGGGTCGCGACGCTGTATCCGCAGCATGAGGTGCTGCGGGACCTGATCGCGGCGGCGCATGAGCGTGGCGTGCCGATCCATTTCAGCCACCAGGTGAAGGCGGTGGATGCCGAGGCGGGGAGCATCCACTTCGTGGGAGAGGATGGGCTCGAACGCCACCTCGACTGCGATATCGTGGTGGGGGCGGATGGGTCGCACGGGGCCTGCCGGAAGGCTATTCCGGCGGAGCGGCGGCGCGACTTCCTCCGCATCTATCCCTTCTGCTGGTTCGGCATTCTCTGCGAGGCGCCGATATCCTCCGAGGAGCTGATCTATGCTCGGCATGACCGTGGCTTCGCGCTGATCAGCAGCCGCACGCCGGCGGTGCAGCGGATGTATTTCCAATGCGCGCCCGATGACCGGGCCGAGAACTGGTCCGAGGACCGGATCTGGGCGGAGTTGCAGGCGCGCATGGCGGGGGAGGACGGCTTCCGGCTGAAGGAAGGCCGCATCTTCCAGAAGAACATCGTGCCGATGCGCAGCTTCGTGTGTGAGCCGATGCAGCATGGCCGGCTGTTCCTGGCGGGTGACGCCGCGCATGCGGTGCCGCCGACCGGCGCCAAGGGGCTGAACCTGGCGGCGAGCGATGTCTGGCTGCTCGACCGGGCGCTCGGGGATTTCTTTGCCCATGGGGATCGGCGGGGAATGGACGGCTACACCAGCGCGGCGCTGAAGCGGGTGTGGCGGGGGCAGCATTTCTCCTGGTGGATGACGTCGATGCTGCACCGGACGGAAGGTGCCAGCGCATTTGATGAGCGTCGGCAATTGGCGGAGCTCGACTTCGTCACCGGCAATACGGCGGCGGCGACGGCGCTGGCGGAGACCTATGTGGGCCGGCCCTTCGGGGACTAGGGGAACATCCGCACGGCGGCCGGCTTGCCAAGCCTTTCAGGACACGAATAGGGAAAGAAGAGGTCGATGGACAAGCTGATCATCACGGTGGCGCCGACGGGGGGGATGGCGTCGAAGGCCGCGAACCCGAACCTGCCGACGCAGCCGGAGGAAATCGCGGAGCAGGTGCATCGCGCGCATCAGGCCGGCGCCGCGATCGCCGCGCTGCATGCCCGCCGGCCGGATGACCAGGCGACCTGCAATGCGGACATCTATCGCCGCATCAACGGGCTGATCCGCGAACGCTGCGATATCATCCTGAACAACTCGACCGGCGGCGGGTCCTCCGGCGACATGCTGCTGCCGCGCCCGGATGGGATGTTCGAGAACAACTTCGAGGAACGGCTGAAGGGCCTCGATGCCGGGGCGGAGATGGGCACGCTCGATGGCTTCACCGCCGTCGATGTGTTCGGCGAGAAGGAGATCCTGGTGATCACCACGCCATCGCGCTGCGAGGCGCTGGCGAAGCGGTTCCAGGAACGCGGCATCAAGCCGGAATGGGAAGTGTTCAACCCCGCCCATATCCTGCAGGACGTGACGCGGCTGATCGCCAAGGGCTACGACAAGCCGCCCTACTACATCAACATCGTGCTGGGCACCGACCGCAACTTCCAGGGCGGCATGCCCTACAGCCACGACCTGTTGCAGGCGATGGTGCGGATGCTGCCGCCGCAATCCATCTGGTGCTTGTCCGCCATCGGCCCGGCGCAGCTCCCGGGCACGACGCAGGCGATGCTGATGGGCGGGCATGTGCGCGTGGGGCTGGAGGACAACAACTACTATGCAAAGGGCGTGATGGCGACGAACGAGGCGCTGGTGGCGCGCACCGTGCGGATCGCCAGGGAACTGAACCTCGAGATCGCAACGCCTGGTGAAGCGCGGGAGGTTCTGGGGCTGAAGCAGCCCTGATCTTCCAACGGCCCCCCGCCGCGCGCATCCTCGCCCTGCGGTGAGGAGTCGAGTGATGCGGGCAGGCATGATCGGGCGGCGCGGGCTGGTGCTGGCGGCGCCGGCGCTGGCCTTCGCGACAGCGGCGCGCGGGCAGGGTTCCACGCCCTTCACCCTCGGCGTGGCGTCCGGCGAGCCCTCGCCGACGGGGGTGGTGCTGTGGACGCGCCTGGCGCCCGATCCCTTGCAGGGCGGCGGGATGGGGGCGGCGCCGGTCGAAGTGACCTGGATGATCGCGGAGGATGAGGCGCTGCGCCGCCCGGTACGCCAGGGCACGGCGATGGCGGTGGCCGCGGACGCGCATTCCCTGCATGTCGAGGTCGAGGGCCTGCAACCCGGGCGCTGGTACTGGTATCGTTTCACGGCGATGGGGCAGGCGAGTGCCATCGGCCGCACCCGCACGGCGCCGGCGCCGGGGACGATGCCGACCTCGCTGCATGTGGCGGTCGCGGCCTGCCAGCAATACGAACACGGCTTCTTCGGTGCACACCGCCATATCGCGGCTTCGGCGCCCGATCTCGTCGCCTTCCTCGGCGACTACATCTACGAGGCGTCCTGGGGGCGGAACCTGGTGCGCCACCACGGCACGCCGACGGCGCGGACGCTGGCGGATTACCGCAACCGCTACGCGCTGTATCACGGGGATGCGGATTTGCAGGCCGCCCATGCCGCCTGCCCCTGGCTGGTGACCTGGGACGACCATGAGGTCGCCAACGACTACGCCAATGATGTGGGGGAACGGGAGCGGGGCGCGTCCTTCCTCGCGCGCCGCGCGGCGGCCTACCAGGCCTTCTGGGAACACATGCCGCTGCGCCGCGCGGCGAAGCCGGAGGGCCCCAATACGCGGCTGCACCGGCGGGTTGCCTTCGGGGACCTTGCGGAATTCCACATGCTGGATGACCGGCAATACCGGGACCCCCAGGCCTGCCAGGCCGAGGGGCGCGGCGGTTCCACCCGCGTGACCTTCCCCGGTTGCCCCGCCATGGCAGACCCCGCGCGCAGCATCCTCGGCGCCGACCAGGAAGCCTGGCTTGAGGACGGGCTGCGGCGCGGCCGGGCGCGCTGGTCCGTGGTGGGGCAGCAGACGCGGATGGCCCGGCTCGGCAGCGCGGGGACGGTCCCCCCCGGCTCCGCTGGGGCGGCCCCAGTCTATTGGACGGATGGCTGGGATGGTTACCAGCCCGCGCGGCGGCGGCTGCTGGAAGCGATGGAGCGCGCGCCGGGGACGGCGCTGGTCCTCGGCGGTGATATCCACGCCTTCCTCGCCGCCGAACTGCGCCCGGATTTCGACCGGCCGGAGACGCCGCCCGTCGCCGTCGAATTCGTCGCCACCTCGATCACCAGCCAAAGTGGTGGGCGCTATGCCGTGCCCTATGTGAACGACCCGCATATCGCCTTCGCCGACGCATCACGGCGCGGCTGGCTTTCGCTGCGGCTGACAGCGGGGCGGGCGGAGGCGGCGATGCAGGCGGTGGTGGATGCGGCGGACCCGGCGACCGCCGCGCAGACGCTGCGGCGCTATGTGGTGGAAGCCGGGCGGCCTCGCCTGCTGGCGGGCTGAACCCGTCAGGCCGGCGCTTGGCCTGGCCCATGCGGTTGGCCAGCCGCCCCGCTGGCGAGCATCGCCGCGACGGCCTCGGCGGTCGCGTCGATTGCGGCGACCAGCAGGGAGACCGCTTCCGCGCTGGACCGCGCCAGCGCCAGGTTCATCAGCGCCGCATGCGCCGCGATCTCCCCCTGTGGGGAAAAGGGGTAGCCGATGCGCGTCAGCAGCAGGCGGTAGCGCGAGGTCCGCAGATAGAGGCTGTCACACAAGGTCAGCAGCGTCTCATAGGGGCAGCCCGCCAGCACGGCGCGGTGGAAGGCGTGGTGCAGGCGTTCATAGCAGGCCATCTTCGCATCATCGGCGGATTGGCAGGCTTCCAGCCGCGCGCGGAAGGCCGCGAAGGCACTGGTGATCCCGGCCTCCCAGGCCGGGCCGCCGTGGCGGATGGCGAGGCGGAGCGCCTCCGCTTCCAGCACCCGCCGGGTCCGGACGATATCGGTGAGTTCCTCCAGCGTCGTCTCCGGGACGCGGAAGCCCTTCTGGCCCTCCGCCTCGACAAAGCCGGTGGCGGCGAGTTGCAGCAGGGCTTCGCGTATCGGCGTGGCGCCGATGCCGTAGGTGAGGCTGAGGTCCGTGACCTTCAGGCGGCTGGCCGGCGCCAGGGTGCCCGCGACGATATCGGACCTCAGCCGCAGCAGCGTGGCGGCAGCGGCGGTCTTCGGGGCCGTGACGGTCTTCATGGGGCAGGCTGTATCAAAGCCAGGGCGTCGGACCAAGTCCAAACGCCCGGCGGTTACAGATCGAAAAACGGCGTCTCGCCGTCCCCACGCAGGCGGATATCGAAGCGGAAGACGCGCAGGCCCCCTTCGGGCGCTTCCTCCCGCGCCATTAGCAGCGGTCGCAGCGCCTGGGGCAGCGCGTGCAGTACCGGGTCTGCGGCCAGCGCGGACGGGGGGGCGGGGAAGAATACCGTGGTCAGCACGCGGTGCATCAGCCCCGCACCCATGACGGTGAGGTTGGCGTGCGGCGCGCGGGTGCCGAGCGGGTCGGTGAAGCCGCCGGGCAGCAGGGTGCGGAACTCGAAGTGGCCCTCGGCATCTGTGAAGGTCCTGCCCCAGCCGAGGAAGGCCGGGTCCGCCGCCGGGTCCTGCGCCGCGAAGCGGCCGGCGGCATCGGCCTGCCAGCATTCGAGGATGGCGTTGATGCAGGGCGTGCCCGCTGGATCGGTCCCTGGGCGGCTGACGGTGCCGCGCAGCAGCACGACCTGCCCGGCCGTGCTGGGCGCGGCATCGGGGGATACACGCGTCAGGTCATTGTCCGTGGCGGCGAAATAGCCCTTCGGGAAGAAGGGGCCGATGGTCTGCTGGGAGGTGGGGAGCATGGCGATCAGCCCTCCGGTGTCTGCTGGCGGCCGCGCAGCACGATGTCATGCACGAAGCCGAGATGCTGGTCGCCGACCGAGGCGGGGGGCAGGAAGCGGGCGATCATGCGCTGGCGTGCGGCCGCGTCCGGGATGGATTGCAGGATGCGGTCGATCTCGTTCAGCGGGTCCCCAGGGAAATACATCTGAGTGACGAGGCGAGAGAGGCAGGACGGGCCGAACACCGAAAAATGCACATGCGGCGGGCGCCACCAGGTTTCCTGCACCGGCACGGCATAGGCGCCGGGCTTGATGGTAAAGAAGGCGTAGCGCCCATCGGCATCGGTCAGCACGCGCCCATGGCCTTCGAAATTCGGATCGAGCGGGGCTGCGGCCTGGTCGATGGGATGCAGGTAGCGGCCGCCCGCATTGGCCTGCCACAACTCCACCACCGCCCCGGGGACGGGGCGGCCGGCTTCATCCAGCACGCGGCCTTCGATGTGCATGAGCTGGCCCACGGCGCGCCGGCCGGGGACGACCTCCGCCAGGTTCATCAGGCCGCAGGGCAGCTTGCGATGCAGGGCGAGCGGGCCGGCGAGTTCCGTGCGGCCGGCCGCGCGGGGGAAAGGCGCGCGGGCGGGGGTATGCGTCCAGGTATTGGGGTAGCCGGGGATGGGGATGTTGGGCTGAATGCCGGGAGGCCAGGCGGTGCCGGCCAGGGCCGCGATGGGCGTGGCGTTGGTGTTGGTATCGGGCATGGCCGGTGCTGTTCCTCCCTCTGCCACGCCGTCATCGTGAGACGGCGGGCCTTGCGCGGAAGATGCGGCGCGGCGTTGGAAATATCAATGAACCATAACAATGGCCTTTCGGGGGCTCTTTTGGGATGGCGCCGCCGCACGCGGAGTGATTTGCCTGTCTTTGGAGCGATCTGCGCGAGATTGCGACAGCGATGCCGCGATCATGGGCGGTCTGGATAAAACTGGGCGATTTTCAGCCAGTGGCGGCCATGGTTCTGGTTGGCCGCCGGGCGGGCAGGGGTGCACCCTTTTGCTCCGTTCCAGATCGCCTCACGGGATTTCCGCATGATGATGCCCGGCCGCCGCGCCCTCCTCCTCGGCCTTGCTTCCGGCACCCTCGCCGCACCCGCGCTGGGTCAGCGCCGGCTGATGCAGGCGGCGACGCAGCTAGGCTGGCTGCGCAACGGCGAATTCGCGCCCCTGATGGTGGCCGAGGCCAAGGGCTTCTTCGAGGCGCAGGGAATCCAGCACCGCATCGTCGATGGCGGGCCGGGGCGGAACCCGATTCCCATCGTCGCCGCCGGCCAGGCGCAGTTCGGGCTCGCGACATCGGGGCTGCATCTGCTGAATGCGCGGACGGCGCGGGACCCGATCGATATCGTCGGCATCGGCGCGCTCTACCAGAAGACGCCCTCCTCCTTCCTCACCCTCGGCAATCCCGCCGACCCCGACCCGGCGCCGAAGGCGATGGAGAACAAGACGGTCGGCGTGCAGGCGGGGTCCGAGTATTTCGTGCGCGCGATGGCGCGGCTGAACGGGGTGGATGAGCAGAAGATCCGCATCACCATCGTGCAGGCGAATGCCGAGCCGTTGCTGGTCGGCCGCATCGACTTCTTCAGCGGCTGGGTGACGAACCAGGCCTATCAGATCGAGCGGGAGGCGGCGAAGGCGGATGCGCCGGCGGCGATCCGCGGCAAGACCTGGAAGGCGATCCGCTTCAGCGAATGGGGCCTGAACGCCTATGCCGATGTGATCTTCGCGACCAAGAAGACGACGGAGGAAAATCCGGACCTCGTGCGCGGCTATCTCCGCGCCGTGGCGCAGGGGGTGCAGTACATCCTCGACAATCCGGAGGATGCGCTGCGCACCGTGGCGGGTTTCCAGGGGCAGATCGAGACCGCGGAGAAGCTGGCCTGGCGCTGGCGCGTGCAGAACCCGCTTTTCGTCAGCGACGATACGCGCGCGCGCGGGCCGCTGGCGATGAACCCGGCGACCTGGGCGGCGAATTCCACCCTGCTGCGCGAAGCGAACGAGATCCCCCGCACGGTGGCACCGGAGGAGGTGATGACCAGCGCCTTCCTGCCGAGTGGGCGAGCCGCCTGATGGCTGCGCCGATCGCCATCCGCGGCGTCTCCCGACGCTTCGGGGAGGCGATGGCGCTGCGGCCGACGACGCTCGACATCGCGGCGGGGGAATTCGTCGCGCTGATCGGGCCTTCGGGCTGCGGCAAGACGACGCTGCTGCGGATCGTGGCCGACCTCGAATCGCCGAGCGCCGGCGCGGTGATGATCGGCACTGAGACGGCGGCGGAGGCGCGGCGGGCCCGGCGAATTGGCCTGGTGTCCCAGCGCCCGGCCGTGATGCCCTGGAAGCGGGCGGTGGATGATGTCCGCTTCACCCAGCGCATCGCGCGGCGCGTCGGCTTCCCGGCCGGGCAGTTGCTGCGGGATTTCGGGCTGGCGGGGCATGAGGGCAAGCGCCCGGCGGAGCTTTCGGGCGGCATGCTGCAACGCGTGAACATCGCCAGCGCCATCGCCCATGACCCGGCGGTGCTGCTGATGGACGAACCCTTCTCCGCGCTGGATGAAATGAAGCGGGAGGAACTGGCGGCCTGGTTCGATGCGGAACTGTCCCGGCGGCCGAAGACGGTGCTGTTCGTCACCCACAATATCGACGAGGCGGTGATGCTGGCGGACCGCCTGGTCGTCTTCTCCCCAGCCCCGGGGGGCGTGGTGGAGGTGGTGACGGTGGATGCGCCGCGGCCGCGGGATGCGAGCTTCCGGGCCGATCCGCGGTTTCTCGCCGCGGCGGCGCGGGTGCGGGAATTGCTGTTCGGGCGGGCGCTGGCGGCATGATGGATGGAGGGCACTCGGCGCGGGCGATCGAGGCCCCGGCGGTGACAGCGCCCACGGCGCCACCGGCGCGGCGGCGGCTGTCCTTCGCCTGGGCGTGGACGGTGGTGCGGGTGGTGGCGCCGCTGCTGTCGATCCTTGGGCTCTGGTACCTCGCCATCGCGCTGTCCGGCCTGCCGTCCTTCGTGATTCCCCGGCCGGAGCGCGTGCTGGCGACGCTGCTGGAGGACCGGGCCTTCATCACGGTGCATCTGTTCTCCACTCTGCAGGTGGCGGCGCTGGGGCTGCTGTTCGCGAATATCGCGGGCATCGGCATGGCGATGCTGTTCGATGCCGTGCCGGCGACGCGGCACATGCTGATGCCGGCGGCGATCACGCTGCGGAATATGCCCTATGTCGCGCTGGTGACGGTGCTGTCGCTGGCGCTGGGCGATACGTTGAGCTCCAAGGTCACGGTGGTGGCGCTGGCGGGGTTCTTCCCGGTGCTGGTCAACACCATGCAGGGGCTGCGCGCGGCGGACCCGGTGATGCTGGACCGCATGCGGGTGCTGAATGCCGGCTGGATGCAGACCTTCACGCTGGTGCGCCTGCCCTATGCCGTGCCGCATATCATCGCCGCGCAGGAAATCGCCGCCACCTCCTCCATCCCCGTCATCGATGTCGCGGGGCTCTACAGCCCGGATCTGGCGGAGCGGAAGCGGGTGGCAGGGGAGATCGGCCGCGCCTGCGACGAGATCGGCTTCTTCTATGCCGTGGGTCACCACGTGAAGCTCGATACCATCGAGGCCGCGTGGAAGAAGGCGCAGGAATTCTTCGCCCAACCTATGGAGGCGAAGCTCGCCGTGGAATGCGACCGCAACAATCGCGGCTATCGCAAGATGGGCGATACCATCCCTGCCAGCGGCCTGAAATTCGCGCGCGACAGCTTCGACCTCGGCTTCCCCTGCAAGGCGGATGACCCGGAGGTGCTGGCCGGAACCCCCTTGTATGCCCCGAACAACTGGCCGGACCTGCCGGGCTTCGCGGAGGCGCTCTCGGCCTACTACCAGGGCAGTTACGAGGTGGGGCTGACCATCCTGCGCGGCTTCGGGCTGTATCTCGGGCAGGAGGAGGAGTTCTTCGCGCGGCACTTCACCCGCCCGGTCGCCGACATGGTGATCAACCACTACTACCCCTATGCCGCCGCGATCGGCCTCGGCGCGACGGAGACCGCCTCTGGCGCGCATACCGACCACGGGATCATCACCATCCTCTGGCAGGATTATTCCGGTGGGCTCCAGGTGATGGCGAAGGACGGGACCTATTGGGACGTGCCGCCGATCCCGGGCGGCTATGTCATCAATGTGGGGGAGCTGATGAAGCGCTGGACCAACGGGCGCTTCAAGGCGACGGTGCATCGGGTGATCCACACCAAGAACGCGCCGCGCATTTCGATGCCGCTGTTCTGCAACCCGAATTTTCACACGATGGTCGATCCCCGCCAGCTCGGCATCGCGGAGGAGGAGGCGAAGTATGGCCCCGTCCAGTCCGGCGAATTCCTGATCGGCCGCTTCCAGAAGACGCGGAAGCTATGGGGGGCGGCGAACAAGACGGCCGATGTGAAGAGCGAAGCCGTGGAGGCGCATGCGGAGGTGTGATCGCCGCGCCTGATGCCCCGCGCCCAGTGAGCGCGGGGCCTTGGGTCGCTACGCCGCCAGGCCGCGCTTTCGCAGCAGAGCGGAGACCTGGGGTGGGCGGCCGCGGAAGGCGACGTAAAGCTCCATCGGGTCCCGCGTGTCGCCGGCCTGGTAGATGGCCTTGAGGCGCTCGGCCAGCGCGGGGTCGAAGGCGTTGCCGGCTTCCTCGAAGGCCTCGAAGCCGTCGGCGTCCAGCACTTCGGCCCACAGATAGAAGTAGTAGCCCGCGGCATAGCCACCGCCGGCGAACAGGTGCCCGAAATGCGCGGGGCGGTGGCGCAGGCCGATGGCGGGCGGCATGCCGATCTCAGCCAGGAAGGCCGCCTCGAAGGCCTCGATGTCCAGGCTCTCCGGCGCCTCATGCCGATGCAAGGCGAGGTCGATCAGGGCGGAGGAGACATACTCCACCGTGGCGAAGCCCTGGCCCTCGTTGCGCGCTGCCAGCAGCTTCGCCAGCAGCGCCTCGGGCAGCGCCTCCCCGCTTTCATGGTGGCGGGCATGGGCACGCAGCGTCTCCGGCACCGAGAGCCAGTGTTCCAGCACCTGGGAGGGGAATTCGACGAAATCGCCGAGCACCGCGGTGCCCGATTGGGACGGATAGCGGGCGGTGGAGAGCAGGCCATGCAGCGCATGGCCGAACTCGTGAAACAGCGTGCGGGCATCGTCGAAGGACAGCAGCGTCGGCGTCGATTTCGCGAGGTTGTTGTTGTTGACGATGATGGCGGAGGTGAAGCCCTCCAGCCGGTCGGCCACGCGGAAGCTGCTCATCCAGGCGCCGGAACGCTTGCCCTGGCGGGCGAAATTGTCGAGCAGGAAGACGCCGCGATGCCCGCCATCGGGGTCCAGCACCTCGAAGGCGCGGACATCGGGGTGGTAGACGGGGATGGTCGCATCCTCGCGGAAGGTCACGCCGAACAGGCGCGTCGCGGTGGCGAAAAGCCCGCGCAACATGGCCTCCAGCTCGAAATAGGGCTTGAGGGTGGCGCCATCGAAATCATGCTTGGCGTTGCGGGCGCGCTCGGCCCAGAAGCGCCAGTCCCAGGCCTCGATGGGCTGGTGCTGGCCTTCGGCGGCGGCCAGCGCCGCGAGTTCGGCGCGTTCCGCGGCGGCGCGCAGCTTCGCGGGCTCCCACGCATCGCGCAGCAGGCGCTCGGCGGCGTCGGGGTGGCGGGCCATGGTGTCCACCAGCCGGTATTCCGCGAAATTCGCGTGGCCCAGCAGGCGGGCGCGTTCGGCGCGAAGGGCCAGGATCTCCCGGATCAGCGGCGCATTGGCGCGGGCGGCATCCAGCGCGCCACGGGCGACCCAGGCGCGCCAGGCGGCCTCGCGCAGGTCGCGGCGGGCGGAGAAGGTGAGGAAGGGTTCCACCGAGGACCGCGCGAGGGTGATGGCGTAGCCGTCCATCCCCCGCTCCCGCGCTGCCTCCGCGGCAGCGGCGATGGCGAAATCCGGCAGGCCGGCGAGGTCCCCGGCGCCGAGGGGGAGCGTCCAGTCATTCTCATCGGCCAGCACGTTCTGGCCGAAGCTGGTGTGCAGGGTGGCGAGGCGCGTCGAGATCTCGGTCAGCCGCGCGCGGGCATCCTCCCCTAGCGCGGCGCCGCTGCGGAGCAGGCGCAGATGCAGGCGTTCCAGCAGGCGAAGCTGGTCATCGGCCAGGCCGAGCGTGGCCCGGGCTTCGTGCAGGGCGGCGACACGGCGGAAGATGCCGGGGTGCAGCGCCATTTCCATGCGGTGGCGGGCGAGGATCGGCGCCACCTCGCGCTCCACCGCCTGCAAGGCGTCCGTAGCCTGGGACGCGGCGAGGTTGAAGAAGACGCCACCGATCCGCCCCAGCGCTTCCCCCGCCCGTTCCAGAGCCTCGACGGTGTTGGCGAAATCGGGTGCGGCGGGATTGGCCGCGATGGCGTCCATCTCCGTCCGGTTCTCCGCCATCGCGGCGGTGAAGGCCGGGGCGAAATGCTCGGCGCGGATGGCCGCGAAGGGAGGAACGCCGAAGGGCGTCGTCCAGGGGGAAAGCAGGGGGTTCTGGTCGGTCATGGGACCCTATCTGGCCATTGGGACCCACCGGGTCCAGTTCGGATCAGAGATGATCCGCGACTTCCGGTCGGATCAGAGATGATCCGCGACTTCCAACAGACGGCGAATGGCCGCCACGCCCTTCGGCAGCCAGGGCGCCGGGCCTTCCGGCAGCAGCGCCACAACGCGCATCCCCGCCGCGACCGCGGCGGTGACGCCCGCCTCGCTATCCTCCACCACCAGGCACCGATGCGGTGCCACGGCGAGGCTTTCCGCCGCATGCAGGAACAGGCCGGGGTCCGGCTTCCAGGAATTCACCTCATAGGCGCTGAAGACGCGATCGCCGAAGAAGGGGCGGAGCCCGGTGATGGTCAGGCTGAACTCCGTCTTCTCCCGCGGAGCATTGGAGGCGACGCAGAAGGGATGGCGGAGCGCGGAAAGCAGCGCCGCCGCACCCTCGATCACCTGGAGCCGGTTGCGGAAGGCGTCCGTGGTGCGCTGGCGGAGGCCGGGTTCGAAATGCGCGGGCAGGGGGCGGCCGAGCAGGGTGGCGGCATGGTCGAGGCAGAGCGCCATGCGCCGGCCTCGGAAGGCCGCCAGTGCCTGGTCCGCCGTGATGGAAAGGCCTTCTTCCGCCAGGGCCTCCGCGAAGACGAGGGCGGAGAGCGGTTCGCTGTCCACCAGCGTACCGTCGCAATCGAAGATCACCGCAGCTGTGCTCACGCGGGGCCGGCCTCCAGGCGCAATATGTCCATCTTCACCAACCAGGCGAGGCCGCGATGCAGGCGGGCCGCGCGGGCGGGCGGCACCGGGGGGGGCAGGTTGGCCGCCATGGCGGCGGCGGTCGCGGGGCCTGTCTCCAGCACGGCAAGTGCCGCGGCGAAGCTCTCCTCCCCCGGCAGCAATTCACGGCGGGCGGCGGCGCCGGGGATGGCGGCCAGAATGCGCAGCCGGGCCAGGGCCTCGGCCGGGGTGGCGATGCCGGGGGCGAAGCAGAGGCGCGTCTCCGGCGCCAGGCGGCGGGTCGGGTAATCCGCGAACAGCGCCACCGGGTCCGGCCGCCGGGGCAGGCGTGGGCCGCCGGGGCGGGGGCGGGCGCGCTCGCCGGTGGCGCCGCCGCGGATGGCGGCGAGGTCCGCCCACAGCGCACGATACTGCGCCATGACGGCGGACCAGTCGAAGCGGGCGCGGGCAGTATGCAGCGCCGCTGCGGCCATGCGGGCGCGGAGGTCCGGATCGCCGATCAGGGCGCGGAAGGCGGCCTCCGCCGCGCCGACATCGACGGCGGTGAATTGCGCGACGCCGGCGATATAGGAATCGTAGCTGTCCGCCCCGGTATCATGGCGATCCGCGAGGTCCCCCTGCGGGCCGGCCATCAGGGTGGGGATGCGAAAGCCGGTGACGCCGTGGTCCACCGTATCCTTCAGCCCATCCCAATCCGTGCCGACCACGGGCAGCCCCGCCGCCAAGGCTTCCACCGGGGCGAGGCCGAAGCTTTCCTGGATGTTGTCGGACAGCAGGGTGAAGATATCCGCCGCAGCGCGCAGCGTGGTGCCGGTTTCCGGCCGTTCCACCAGTCGGATGGCCAGGCGCGGCGACAAGGCGCGGGCGAGCTCGGTGAAGGCCCGGCGCTGGGTGTCATCGGCGAACCAGCCGGAGAGGATGAGGACAACCTTGGCGCCCGCCGGTGCCGCCCCCGCCGCGCGGGCGAGGCCGAGGAACATCGGCAGCGGATGCGCCTTGGCGTGGAAGGACAGCCGGCCGTGATGCAGCACGGCGATATCGCGCGTCCCGATGCCGAGTTTCTGCCGCCATTCCGCCCGCGCCGCGGGGTCTGGCGCCAGGGCGGGGGCATCGACGCCGAGGGGGATGACGGGAAGCGCCGGGCCCTCGATGCGGGTCGCGCCCAGGCGGTCGCGCAGCCATTCCCCTTCCATCGCCAGCAGGCGCCGCACCGCGCCCTGAACGGCGGAGGAGGTGCAGATCAGCGCATCCCAGGGCTGGACGGGGGCGGTCAGCGCGCCGGCAATCGCATCCATCGCGCCGGTGGAGGCGATGGTGTGGGTGATGCCGATCAGCGAGAAGGCGTTCGCCTCCCCGATCCTGCGGCGGCGCCAGGCGTGGTTGGCGATATCTGGGCCGGGCAGCAGCAGGCTGCCGGTTTCGGCGACGCGCGGCAGTTCCGCTTCGCGGATCGAGGCCAACGGCATGGTGGCGCCGAGGGCGCGGCACTGTGCCTCGAAGGCCTGGCCATCGGCGGCGGAGGGGGTCATCGCCACCAGGTGGTCGAAGCCGGCGTGGCGGATCAGGCCCTTGAGCATGCCCTCGCCGGCGGCGTGGCGGCCCATCAGGCGCTGGCGGCCGGTGTCGTAGCCATCCGGGGCGTAGAACAGGGTGGTGGTGGGGGCGGGCATCCGCGCCAGGGTTGAGGGGGGAACGGGGGAACGTCAACCACCGCCATGCGCTGTCCCCGGTTGCCGCGCCGCGCCGCGCGCGTTATCGCCCCAGACCATGCAAGGACACGCAGCCCAGGCGGCTGGCCCGACCCCGGCAGGGGAGGGGCCGCTGCCGCTCTACCGCGCGCGAATCGCCGCGGGGACCCTGGCTTCCGACCCCGCGCAGGCCCGCGCGGTGGAGGTGCTGCAAGATATGTGGCGCCGCACCCGAGGCTATGACCCCCATCCCGATGACCCCGAGCAGGGCGGCTTTTTCGCCCGCTTCATGCGCCGCAAGCCGGTGGCGGCGGAAGAAGCGCCGGCGGGGACGCCGATGGGCCTGTATCTCGTGGGCGATGTCGGGCGTGGCAAGTCGATGCTGATGGACCTGTTCTTCGACTGCGCGGAGGTCACGCGGAAGCGGCGTATCCATTTCCACCAGTTCATGCAGGACGTGCATCAGCGGATCCATGCCTGGAAGAAGCAGCATGGCGATACGGTGGACCCCATCCCGCCGCTGGCGGATACGATCACGGCGGAAGCCGCGCTGCTCTGTTTCGACGAATTCCAGGTGCATGACATCGCCGATGCGATGATCCTCGGCCGGCTGTTCCAGGCGCTGTTCGCGCGCGGGACGGTGGTGGTGGCCACCAGCAACACGGCGCCGCAGGACCTGTTCAAGGGCAAGCCGGGGCGTGATGCCTTCCTGCCCTTCATCGGCCTGATCAGCCGGCGGCTGGAGGTGCTGACGCTGGAAGCGGCACGGGATTACCGGCGCGACCGCATCCGCGCCCTGCCGACCTGGCATGTGCCCCCCGATGGGCGCGCGGAGCGGGCGCTTGATGCCGCCTTCGCGGAGCTGACCGGCCAGCGGCATGGCGAGCCGATGCGGCTGACGCTGCTTGGCCGGGCGCTGGAGGTGCCGCAGGCCGCGCGCGGCGTGGCGCGATTCGACTTCGATGTGCTGTGCGGCCGTCCGCTGGGGCCGGCGGATTTCCTGGCGGTGGCGACCCAGTTCCACACGCTGGTGCTGGACGGCATCCCGCGCCTCGGGCCGGAGAATTTTGACAAGGCGCGGCGCTTCATCACCCTGATCGATGCTTTGTATGAGCATCGGGTGAAGCTGATCGCCTCCGCCGATGCTGTCCCGGACCGGCTGTATGAGGAGGGTGACAATGCCGCGATGTTCGCCCGCACAGCGTCCCGGCTGAACGAGATGCAGAGCCAGGAGTGGCTCGTTTTGGCCCACCTGCAATAGCAGGATAGCTCTGTAACATCCTGACATATGACGTTGACAGGTCCCGGCCGCGTCAGTCTAGTGGCCGCGGGAAGTGGTTCCCGGCCAATCCGGCCGGGCGGCGGGGCCAAAGGTCCCGCCGGACAGATCGGGGATTGTGGATCGCATGCGGATCATCCTGCTCGCCTTGCTGTCGTTTGTCCTGGTGGCGCCGCAGGCCGGTGCGGCGGTGCGGGATGACCAGCGGTCGGGCAGTCGGAGTTCCGCGAGCCAGGGCGGGAGCCAGGCGGCCAAGGGCGCGAAGCAGGAGCCGCGCCGCGCCGTGGCGGCCCCCGCAGCGACTGCTGCACGCCCTGCGGCGACAGTTGCACGCCCAGCGGCGACCGCCACGCGAAACGCGGCGCCTGCGGCCCGCAATGCCGTGGCGGCGCGGCCGGTGACGCGCCAGATGGCGCAGGCTGGCACGGTGCGGACGCAGCGTACCGGCATCGTGGTGCGCGGCGCCTCCGCCGCGACAGTGTCCCGCGACTCGGCGGCCTGCACGCGCCGCAACGGCCGCACGGTCTGCGGGCCGGCGCGGCGGGATGGCGTGCCGGGCTGGCAGGCGGGTCTGCCGGTGGCGGATTTTGCGCAACGGGAATGCCCGGCGGGCACCTTCGCGACGCTGGCGCGGGGGCATGAGAATGTCGTCCGCTGCATGCCGATCTGAACGCTCCGGCGGCTTGAACACGGCCGCCCGGCACCGCAAGGTGCCCTCTGCCCACGCATGATCAAGACGCGGGCGGAGGAAGGCTTCATGCAACGACGTTCGGCTCTGGCGATGCTGACCGCAGCCCTGGCACCCAACCTGGCCCCTGATCCGGCCCGGGCCCAGGGCGCCGCGCCGGCGGGCTGGGCACCCAACCGGGCGATGCGGCTGATCATCCCCTATCCCCCCGGCGGCGGCACGGACACGTTGGCCCGGCCCTGGGCGGAGCGGATGCGCGCGAAGCTCGGCCAGCCCCTGGTGATCGAGAACCGGGGCGGGGCGGCCACCAATATCGGCATGGAAGCGGCGGCGCGGGGGCCTGCGGATGGCCATGTGCTGGCGATCAACGCGGACAACATCGCCTATTTCCCCTTTCTCTACCGGCGCATGCCCTACGACCTGTTCAGGGATTTCATTCCCATCGGCTATATGGCGGAAACGCCGCTGGTCGTGGCGATCAACCCCGCGGTGCCGGCACGGACGCTCCGCGAATTCGTCGCCCTGGCGAAGGCGAGCCCGGAGCGGTTCTCCTTCGCCAATCCCTCGGTCGGCTCGCCCCACCATATGGGCTTCGAGCTGCTGGCGCGGGAGGCCGGGATCCGGCTGGTTCAGGCGG
>CANJXD010000019.1 GCA_947478535.1 Acetobacteraceae bacterium | reverse complement strand
GCCGGCGGCCCAGGGGACGATCAGGCGGATCGGCCGGTCCGGGAAACGGCCCTGCGCGCGCAGGGCCGGGGCTGTAAGGAGCGTGGCGCCGAGTCCGAGCCCGAGTGCGGACCGGCGGCCGATGCTGTGGTGAGACATGCAGGAAACCTCCCTGAAAGCCGGCCTTGGGGCCGGTCTTGGTAGGTCCTGCCTATCGCGTCACGCCGGCGTGGGCAACCGAAAGGTCGCTCGCGCCACAGGCTTCAGTTCATGAAGACGCGGGCCGACAGGGCCGACTGGAAGATCAGGTTCAGCAGGTCCCGCGTGATCTGGAAGTTCTTCGGATCGAGCCTTGGCAGGGCGATCAGCTCATCCCCCGGCTGTGGCGGCTCCGTCGGGTCCAGCACCAGTTCGCCGCTGGCGCGGCGGATCATCATCTGGTTGTCGGCGCCGCGTTCGGCGAAGCCGCCGGCGGCGCGGATATAGTCGTTCACGGACATGTTCTGCTGCCAGATGACGCCCTGCGGCGCCATCACCTCGCCCGAGACGAGCACGGTCTGCACGCGTTCGGGGACGACGATGATGTCGCCATCCTCCAGCCGCACATCGGCGCAGCGCCCCGCGCGGTCCATCACCACCAGGCGTCCCTCCGGGCGGGTGCGCCGGGCGCGGGAGATGTACTGGGAGACGAGATTCGCCTCCGAGGCGCGCACCTCGGCAACCCCGGTGGTGGCGGAGACCGTGAGGAACATCTGCCGCTCAAGCCGGTCCATCGCCTCATTGATCGTGCGTGTCTGCTGCGCGGCGAGCGAGGGGCGCAGCAGGAAGACGCCGCGCGTATTGGCCAGCGCCGGATCGACCGCGACATGGTCGAGCAGCGTGCAGAGCGAGGTGTTGCGGTCGGCGATCAGCACGGAAGGCCCGATGCGGCTGCCCTCGACGGAAACGCGGACGGTGGGCGCCGGCGCATCGGTGATGAAGGTGACCACATCCTGGTCGAGCAGCGGAATGCCGGCGAGTTCGCGCACCGTCGCGTAGCGGGAGAAGGGCTGCCCGCCGCGCGTGCCGCGAATGACCGCGTTGGTGGCGGAAGGCAGGGGCGAGGCGAGGCGGATCAACTCCGCGCCCGGCATGGTGCGGCCGGTGACCTCGAACAGGTAGTTGTTCCGCACCGCGCCATCGGCGCCGACCATGGCACCCTGCGGCGGCACGACGATGGTATCCCCGGCCTGGAGGAACAGGTTCGGCAATTCGCCGTTCTGCAGGAAGCGATAGAGGTCGATCCGCCCCACCGTGCGGCCGCCGCGATTGATGGCGATGTCGCGGTAGGACCCGCGCCCGGGATCGACGCCACCCGCGCGGGAGAGGTAGTCGAGCACCCCCTCCGAGGCGGTGCCGAGATGGCGCCCCGGCACGCGCACGAAGCCGGAGACGAAGACGCCGAGCTGCCCGGTGGTCAGCACGGTGGAATAGACCTGGACCTGCTGCGAATAGACGCGCCGGACCTCACCCTCCACGACCGATTGCAGGTCCCCCGCGCGCACGCCGGCCAGGCGCATCGGGCCGACCTGCGGGACGAAGACATTGCCGTCGGTGTCGATGATCCCGACGATCGAGGCCTCGATGAAGCCCCAGATAGTGATGGAAACCCGGTCGCCCACCGCGAGGCGGTAGTTCGGGTTCGGCGTGTCGGAGGCGGCCGGCGCGCCGCGGGTGAACAGCGATGCGCCGAACACCACGGTGGCAGGGCCACCGGCGCGGTTCGGCTCGCCGATCGGGCCGACGGCGATGGGCCCGCCTTCCGCAGCGGTGGAGGAGCCGGTGCGCATGGTGCTGATGGGGTCCCCTGCCGTCAGCGCGCTGGGCAGGCCCGGAGGAAGCCCGGTGCTGCCTGGGGCCGGCGCGCCCAAGGGGCCGCGATTGGTCAGGGATGGCGGCAGGATCTGCGCCGTCACGGGCTCCGGCAGCAGCCCCGGGACCAGCAGGGACAGCGCCAGAACGGCGCGGCTCAGGAGGGGGGTGATGCGTTGGTGGGCCATCTCAGCTCGCATGCTCCCGCGCGCCGGCGATGAGGAGCCAGCCAATGCCATAGAGGATGGAAAGTCCAATCAGCACCGTCACGGTGTTGAAGGTGGCGCGAGGGAACAGCGCCCGCTCCGCCATGTTGGGCTCGACCACGCGCAGCAGGAAGATCTGCTGGCGCTGCGTTTCCGCCCGCGCCGTCTCCAGCGAGGAGATGGCGGAGGTCAGGGCCCGCTCGGCGAAGTCCCGTTCCAGCTGCAGCCGTTCATAGCCGGCCAGCTGCTGGGTCATCGTCTCATCGCCGCTGGTGACGCGCGCGCGTTCGACGCCGATCTGGGCGCCCAGCGCGGCGATCCGGTTGTTCAGCAACTGGATCTGCGGATTGTCGGGCCGCATGAAGGCGCGCTTTTCCTGCAACTCGGCCCGCGCCTGGGCGAGCAGGCCCTGCAAATGGCTCAGCGAATCGATCGCCGCGGCCGCGCTGCGCCCGGGGTCGAGCGACTGTTCGCGCTCGCGGAAGGCTACGACCGCTTCCCGCGCCGCCATGACGCGGCGCTCGGCGATCACCACCTCGCCGCGCGCGACGCGCAGCGTGTCCTCCTGCGTGCGCGTGGTCATGCGGTTGACCAGATCCTCCGACATCGTCATCAGGGCATCGACGATGTCCCGCGCATCGCGGGCGCGATAGGCCTGGGCGCGCAGCGTGCTGATATTCGTCTCGATGTCGTAGTCGATGGTGACGCGCCGCCTGTAGTAGCGTTGCAGGCGCTCGGCCTCCGGCTCCGCATACCAGAGGCGGGAGACGGCGTCGGATTCCGGGCGGCGCCAGATGCCGATCAGGTCCAGCCGCTGGCGCAGACCGCCGATGGCGTCGAGGCTGCCGATGAAGGCGGTGACGGCGTTCGCCTCCTCCATCCCCGGGCGCATGGACCCGCCGCCACCACCGCCGATGCTGGCGACGATGGAGCCGAGGCCCGCCGAGCCACTGGACGAAGCGCGGCCGCGGACCAGGAACTGCGCTTCGGATTGATAGAGATCCGCCGCCCAAAGCGCGTAGTACAGCCCGACCAGCAGGCTCGGCAGAAGTACGAGCAGGGAATACCAGTGCAGGCCGGTGCGCGGCACCCACCAGCCGGCCTTGCGCGCAGGCGGCCGGGTGGCCCGGCCAGGCATGCCGCGACTTTCCATCGGCGCACTGGCCGGCAGGCTTTCAGAGGGCCTGATAGGTGGCGACAGCTTCATCGATATCCTCGAAGAAGGTCAGGCTGCCTTCATGCAGAACGGCTGCGGTGCGGCAGTAGAGCTTCAGGTGATCCGGCAGGTGAGTAACGAAGACGATGGCACGCTCACGGGTTTTGCGGGTCAGCAATTCCTGCGACCGGGTGACGAAGCGACTGTCGCCCGTCGCCGTGACTTCATCGATCAGGTAGCAATCGAAATCGACCGCCAGGGACAGGCCCATCAGTAACCTGCCCATCATGCCGGCGGAATAGGTGCTGACCGGCATGTTCATGTAGTCGCCGAGTTCGGCGAATTCCTCGACGAAGCCAATGACCTGGTCGATCGGCTGGCAGTAGATGCGGGCGATGAAGCGGGCATTGTCCGCCCCCGTCAGAGCCGCCTGCAGCCCGATCCCGTGCGCCAGCGGCCAGGAGACGGACATCCGCCGTTCGATCCGCCCGGCATTCGGATATTCGACGCCGGCGAGAAGCCGCACGAAGGTCGATTTGCCGGTGCCGTTGCGGCCGAGGATACCGATGCGGTCGCCCGGGCGGATCACGCCGGAGACGTTGCGCAGAACCGTCTTGCGACCGGCCCGGGTGTGGTAGTATTTCGTGACGTTGTCGATATAAATCATCGCGGGCCGTCAGAATTCCATCTTCACCCGGACTGCGCGCAGCGCCGCCAGGCCGAAGAGGTTCAAGCACAAGACCCAGGCCATGACGTAGCCCACATCGTAGTGGGAGACGATGAGGTGGCCGAACATACCCTCCCGCAGCATCTCATGCAGGTTGGGCTGGGGGTTCCACAGCATCAATTCCCGCCAACTCGGCGGCAGGGCGTGAAGGGGGATGAAGGCGCCGGAAAAGGGCAGGGACAGATAGGTCAGCGGGTGGATCAGGCGGTCCACCACTTCCCATCGCGCGGCTGCGGCGGCGGCCATCATCGCCAGGCCATTGGCCAGGGCGAACATCATGGCCAGCGCCGCCGCCATGGTCGGGATCGAATCGGGCACTGTGTTGATCACCCAGGCGGAGCCGCCGATCAGCAGCACAAGCGCGCCGGTCACCGCGGCGACTTCCAGGATATTGCGCGCCAGCATGACATCGAGCGGGCGGACCTGACGGTGGTACATCAGCGTCATGTTCGCCTGGAACGCCGTCGGCGCCCGATTGACGATCGACCGGAAGGCAAAATACGGCGCATAGCCGACGACGTAGAACAGGAAGATCGGCACACCGCTCTTCAGCCCATCGCCGCCATGCCGGCCGGCCAGGAACCAGTGCAGGATGCCGATGGCGCTGGCGAGGGTGAGCGGTTCCAGCAACAGCCACAGGAAGCCGAGCTGGTTGCGGCCGAAGCGGGTCGTGATTTCCCGCAGCAGCAGGGCATGGACGACGCGGGCCTGAACGCGCACGCCGTAATCGAACTGGGCAAGGGCGCTGTTCCAGCGGGCGTCGCGCGCGGCGTCCCGGATGGACCCACTCACGGGCGGGCAACCCCGCCGCCACGCAGCAGCGGCCGCGCTTCAGCCCAATTGCCGGAGGGGTCCACGCAGACCAGACGCGAGCGTTCTGCCATGCCGGCGCCCACGACGACTTCCCGGCATTCCCGCCCGCTCGCCGCCGCATAGACGCGGGCGAGCCGGACGGTGGCGGGCTGCCCATCGCCGAGGACGATGTTGTCCTGCGCCCCGGGCTGGGCGCGAGAGGCGAAGGCGAGCAGGGGGTCGGACGGCGTCTGCGCCACCGCTGGCGCTGCCGGTGTGGTGCCGCGCCCGGCCTGCCAGGAAAGCCCCGTTCCGCCGCGCGCGCAGCCGCCCAGCGACAGCGCGCCCAGCAGGGCAATACCCAGCAGGGGGAGGGTGGCGTGAGGACGGCGGCTCACGGTTCCAGGGAAGGTCGCAGCGGCGTGCATCATGAGCTTGAGACTAGCGGAACCGATCGCGGCAGGCAAAACGCAAAGCACCACCGGCCCCCGGGAACGGACGTGGCGGCGCAGTGGTGCTAAGCTTGTGGCGTGCCGGACACGAATCATTCCCCCCCCGCATCGTCAACGCTCCGCGTTCCCGCCCTGGACATGGCGGCGCTTCCGCATCTTGGCGCCTTCTGGCCAGGCCGCCACCTGGTCGCCGCCCCGACTGCGCTGGCGGAGGCGGCGCCCGCTGGCCTGCCCTGCGCCGCCCCCTGGCGCTGGACGCCGGGGCCGTTCCGCCCGCCCAGCCTGGGGGGGCGGCAGGTACCGGTGCTGCTGCTGATCGCCCAGGCGGAGGACCCGGTGGCCGCCGCCCTGGCCGATCCCACCCCGAGGCCGGATGCCGCGGCGGTGCGCCAGGTGATGGCGCGCTTCGCCGAGGCACGACTCGGCGCGCCGCCGGGCCTTGCCGATCCCGGCGGCACGGCCCTGGGCTTCGCGCCGCGGGGCGCGCGGGTGGTGATCGACCCCTGCGACCCCGCCGGGGAGCCGGCCGCGCGGCGCGCCCTGGACGCCGCGCGGCAGGCGGGCGGGCCGGTGCTGGTGGCGCGGGACCCCTTCGCCACAACTGGAGTGCCGGTGCTGCCGGGCAGCCTCGGCCCCTTCGATCCCTGGACGCTTCTGGATGCGGCCGCATCTCTGCACGGGGCGTCCCGCGACCTGGCGGTGCTGGCGCTTGCCGCCGGGATTCCGATGCGGGATGGCGCGCTGGCCGATGCTGACCCCATGGTGAACTGGGCCGCGATCCTCGCCGCGACCCGCGCCGCGGATCCCTGGCGCGGCACCGCCTGCACCATCGCCGAGGGCATCGAGACCCTGGCCCTGTGGCGGCAGCGGGAGGCGGAATCGCGCGGCATCGCCGCCTGCCTCGGCGTGCATCCTTACAAGCGGGACCGGGTGCGGGCTTTGCTCGCTTCCGCGGCGCCGCCGCCGGTCTTCCAGGCCAGGCCCGATCGCGCGATTGCCGCCGCCCGCCAGCGTGGCGGCGCCCTGCTGGCCTGGAGCGCCAGCGCGCCGGCGGACCTGCCCGCCCGCTGCGCCGATGCGGGGGTGGGGCTGCGCTGGCTGGAGGATGGCTTCATCCGCTCCGCCGGCCTCGGCGCCGCTTTCCGGCCGGGGGCGTCCTTCATGCTGGATGAGGGCGGGCCCTATTTCGACCCCAACGCCCCAAGCGACCTCGTGCTGGCGATCGAGCGCGGGGATTTTTCCCCGGTTCTGCAGCGCCGGGCCGCCGCGCTGCGCCAGGCGATCGTCGAGCGCGGGGTGACGAAATACAACCTCTCCGGCGTCATGCCGCGGATTGCCGCCCGGCCCGGCCAGCGCGTGGTGCTGGTGCCGGGGCAGGTGGAGGATGATGCCTCCGTGCGCCTCGGCGGCGGCGCGATCCGGCGCAACATCGATCTGCTGCGGGCCGTCCGCGCGGCGGAGCCGGATGCCCACCTGCTGTACAAGCCGCATCCGGATATCGAGGCGGGGTTCCGCCAGGGCCGCATCCCGGCCGCGGACCTCGCCGCCCTGGCCGACCAGGTGCTGGAGGGCGTGCCGATGGCGCCGCTGCTGGCGCGGGTGGATGCGGTGCATGTGCTGACCTCCCTGACGGGCTTCGAGGCGCTGCTGCGCGGCCTGCCCGTGACCTGCTGGGGCACCCCCTTCTACGCCGGCTGGGGGCTGACGGAGGATCGCGCGCCACTGCCCCCGGGGGCACCGCCCCGCACCCGCCGCGCCAGCCTCGATGAGGTCGTGGCCGCCGCGCTGATCCTGGCGCCCCGCTGCATCGACCCGCTGACCCTGCTGCCCTGCCCGCCGGAACTGCTGCTGGAACGGATGGCGCGGCCCGATCTGTTTCCGCCCGGCCGCCTGTCCTGGGTACGGGCGGCGGAAGGATGGCTCCGGCGCACCCTGTCTCGGATCGGAGGACTGCGATGACCCCCTTTCGGACCCCCTTGCGCGGTATCGTCATCAGCGGCGCGTCCCGCGGCCTGGGCGCGGCCCTCGCGCTGCGCTTCGCCGCGCCGGGCCGCCGACTGCTGCTGCTGGCGCGCTCCGCCGCGGCGCTGGAGGCGGTGGCGGCGTCCTGCCGGGCCCAGGGGGCGGAGGCCCTGGCCGTGCCGCTCGACATCACCGACGCCGCCGAGGTTGCCGCGGCGCTGGCTGCCTTCGAGGCTGGCGGTCCCATCGACCTCGTCATCGCCAATGCCGGGATCTCCGCCGGCACGACGCCGGACGGCGCGCCGGAGGATGCGGCGGCGACGGCGCGGCAGGTGGCGGTCAACCTGGGTGGCGCGATCAACCTCGTCGCACCGCTGCTGCCGGGGATGCTGGCGCGCCGGTCGGGGCAGATCGGGCTCGTCGCCTCCATCGCCGGCTTCCGGGGCCTGCCGGACCTGCCCGGCTATTGCGCCAGCAAGGCCGGGCTGATCGCGTGGGGGGAGGCGCTGCGCGCGGCGCATCGCCGGCGTGGGCTGCGCGTCAGTGTCATCACGCCCGGCTTCTTCGACAGTGAGATGGGGGATCGCTTTCTCGGCCAGCGCCCCTTCCGGCTGACGCTGGAAGCGGCCACCACGCGCATCCATGCGGGGCTGCTGCGCGGCGATGCCAGCATCGCCTTCCCCTGGCCGATGGTGCTGGTGCTCAAGCTGCTGTCGGTGCTGCCGGCCAGGGTCTCCGACGCGGCGGTGCGGCTGATGCGGATCAGGATTGTGCTGGATCGGCGGGAAAATGGCGCTCCCTCGGCAGGGGAAGGTTGATGAGCCCGGCCGAAAGCCGTTCCGCCGCCGCCGCCACCGCCGCGTCCAGCCCGACCCGGTTGTAGTAGACGCCGCGGATCTGGATCGTCGCGGTCATCGCCGTCAGGAAATCGTCGCGCAGCGTGGGGTCGGGCTGGCGGCCGGCGGACCAGAAGCGGTCGAGCGGCCCCTGGAAGGCCAGGCCCGGCACGTCATAGACCGCATCGCCCAGCACCTTCAGCGGCACGTCGAGTTGCAGCGCATGCATCCCCGCCGTGCTGTTCACCGTGACCAGGCCCTTGGCGCCATACAGGATCTGGTCCAGCACGCCGCCGGGCAGGTAGTGCACCCGGCCCGGGATGCCGGCGGCTTCGGCGATGCGCGCTATGCGGCGACGCCAGTTCTTCACGCAGGGGTCCAGCGGATGCACCTTCACCAGCAGATGCGCTGCCGCCGGCGCATGGGCGGCGAAGGACCGCACGGTTTCCCGGATCGGCGTATCGAGGTCGGGGTAGGGCGAATAGGCGCGGATGGAGAAATCCGTTTCCATCTGCATGGCGAATAGCCAATAGGGCGTGCGGTTCTGCGCGAGCCTCGCCAGGGTTTCCGCGGTCCGCGCATTCTCCCACCGCTTCAGCCACACCCGCCGAGAGGTACCGGCATACATCACCAGAGGATGCAGCAGCTGGTGGCTTCGGTAGTGCCGGAACGGCCAGGGCAGCATGGTGGCGAAGTGGTAGATCATGTCCCACGTCGCCTGGGTGGCGAAACTGTCGCGGTAGCGGGCGGACAGGTCGGGGACAGGCAGTCCTGCCGCAACGGCCCTGATCGCCGCCGGGTCCCGCGGGAAGCGGCTGCCGCCGGCCATGCCGTCCCGCTCCAGCGTGATCCAGTCCGGGCGCAGATAGCCGAAATCCGTCACGGTCACGGCGATGCCGCGCGCCGCCGCCGCCGCGATCGCCGCGCGGTGGTAATCCCGCCTTTCCCCCAGCAGGACGATGTCCGTGACCCGTTCTTCGGCGAGGAACCGGTCGATCCAGCCCGGCCAATCCTCAGGCTTGCCGCGATAATCCACGGCGCCGCCGATCCGCCAGAACAGCTTGTCGCCCAGGCAGAGGTTGACCCGATGGACGGTATGCCCGGCACCGCGCAGCGCCGCGCCGAGTTCGGAGAAGAAGGGGGAGATCGGCCCCTGGAGGAACAGGAACACGCGCGCGCCGCCCCCTGGTCCCGCAGGGTGCACCACGGCTGCCTGGGGCGCGCACGCCGGGTGCGAAGGAAGGGCATCGGTCGGGGCCATGGCCTGACATAGCCATCAAGGGTGAGTGGACTGTCAATGCCACCCACCCCGCATGCTGTTTCACCCGCTCCGCGGAGCGTCTTGCTTCACCCGCTCCGCGGAGCATCTTGCTTCACCCGCTCCGCGGGCCACCGGGCTCTGGCCGATCCGGCAGCGGCCCCGTGCCCATCCGCCACAGCCGCCAGCGCCCGGTCTCTGGGGCTGGCAGCCGGGCCATCGCGTTGCGCATCGGGGCATTGTCATCGAGAATCCAGGAAATCTCGACCCGCTGCCAGCCCCGCCGCTCGGCGTGGTCGAACCCGGCCGAAAGCAGCGCCCCCATGGCCAGCGCGGAGGCCGGGTGGCGGCGGAAGGCGCGGGTGATGCCGATCATCGGGATGCGCGCGGCATCGGCGCTGGCCGGGATGCGCCCGGCCAGCGCCAGCGCCAGGCGTGGCCAGCCCCAGGGTGCCAGCCTGCCATTGGCTGGCAGGGCGGGTTGGATGTTCGGCACGATGGACAGCAGCCCGACCGGTGTGCCATCCCATTCCGCGAAGAAGACCTGCCCGGTCAGCAGCAGGGGGCGCAGCAGGCGCGACAGCGTCTTCACCTCGGCCGGGCCGATTCGCACGGCGCCCCAATTCTCCGCCCAGGCATCGTCGAACAGGGCGGCGATGCGCCGCACCTCCGCCGCATGGTCGAGCTTCGCCATGGGGCGGATGCAGAGCCGCGCCATTTCCGCCGGCCGCCGCGCCGCGATGGCGGCGAATCGGGCGCGATGCGCCTCCGTCGCCAGATCGACGGTGCAGGCGATGACATCCTTGGCGCGGCGCAGCCCAGCCGCCTCCAGCATCTCCGGCAGCCAGGGCGGCGTGCGGGGCATGCGCAGCATCGGTGCGCGGTCGAAGGCGCCGACCTGGGCGCCGACCTCGTGGTTGATGGTGAAGGATAGCGGGCCGAGCGCCTCGGTCCTGCCCGCCGCCATGATCCAGCTGTGCGCGGCGTCCAGCAGGGCGGCGACGGCTGCCGCATCGCGTTCGACGCAAAGGAAGCCGAAACTCGCCGCCGCCGCGCTGTCCTCCGGCACGCAGGCGGCGATGCGGCCGATGGCGCGCCCGTCCCGCCAGGCGAGGAAGCGGGCGATGCGGTGGGTGGCGAGGAAGCCGTTGAAGCCCGGGTCGAAAAGCCGGGCTTCCTCCCAACCCAGAGGCACCGTCCAGCCCAGCGTGCCGAGCCGGGCGGGCAAGGCGTGGAAGGCGACCTTGCCCTCCGGTCCCCCCCCTGGGGCACCGACCTGCTCGATCCGGAGCGCCGTCACCCCGCGAGGTCGTTGGAGGCGATGCCCGCATTCACCGCGACCATGGCATCCACCGCGGCGCGGATATCGGCTTCCTCGTGTTCGGCCGAGAGGAAGAAGCGGAGCCTCGCCGCACGCTCCGGCACGGCGGGGAAGACGATCGGCAGCACATTGACGCCGCGATCCAGCAGCCCGGCCGAAAGCCGCGCCACATGCACGGAACTGCCGAGGATGACGGGCACGATGCCGAGCCCGGCCGATGTGCCGGTATCGAAGCCGCGCGCGCGGCAGAGGTCCCGGAACAGCGTCGCATTCGCCTGCAGCTTCGCCACCCGCCACGGCTCCGCCCGCATGACCGACAGCGCCACCAGGGCGGAGGCCGCGAGGGCGGGCGGCATGCCGACGGAATAGACGAAGCCCGGCGCGGTATGGCGCAGCCAGTCGATCAGGTCCGCCCCCGCCGCGATATAGCCGCCGCAACCGCAAAGTGTCTTCGACAGGGTACCCATCCAGATATCGACCTCGGCCGGATCGACGCCGCAATGCTCGAAGATGCCCTTGCCGGTAGCGCCGACGACGCCCAGCCCATGCGCGTCATCCACCATCAGCCAGGCATCGTGTTTGCGCGCCATGGCGACATAGGCGGCGAGGTCCGGCACATCCCCATCCATGGAATAATGGCCCTCAACCACCAGCAGGGCGCGGCCGGCCCCGCGCCGGGCGGCGGCCAGTTCCTTGGCCGCGGCGCGGGCATCGTTGTGGGCGAAGGGCACGCGCCGGGCGCCGGACAGCCGAGCCCCCTCGACGCAGGAATTGTGGATGGAAGCGTCATGCACGATGACATCGCGCGGCCCCATCAGGTGGCCGATGACCGTCACATTGGTGGCATGCCCGCTGACGAAGGTCAGCGCGGAGGCGGCGCCGTAGTGCTTCGCCAGCGCCGCTTCCAGCGCCGCATGCACAGGCCTTTCCCCGGAGACGAGGCGGGAGGCGGAGGCGGAGATGCCATGGCGCCCCATCGCCTCCGCCGCCGCCGCGTGCAGCCGCGCGTCACCGTTCAGGCCGAGGTAGTCGTAGGAGCCGAAATTGATGGTGTCCCGGTTGCCGATCAGGCTGTGCGCGCCGGCCCGGCCTTCATGGGTGCGGAAGAACGGGCTCTCGATGCCGAGCGCGCCCATCGCCTCCCGCAGCAGGCCCCAGTCCCGGAGGTTCTGGATGCTGCCGAAGCCGCGCGCTTCCGAGGCCGCCTGCGCTTCCTGCCCTTCCCGCCGTCGCGCCAGGCGCTGCACCAGCGCCAGCCGCGCGGCGCCGGAAAGCCCGAAGCCGCTCACGCCCCCTGAGTCCGGAAAAGGATCGGGGCGTGTTTCGTGTCGGCGGGGCCTCGATCAGTCATGCCTGCTCCGGTCTCAAGGCGACCGGTATGGCCGCGATGGGGTCCGCCGCACAATACCATCGGCGAGTGTACGATCCGTGTCGGCTGGTTTCGCCGCGCTTCGCCCGGCGCGCGCGCCTATTCCGCGGCCTGCACGGCGGTGGTGCTGGGCTCGAAGCTTTCCACCAGCGTGGCGATGGTATCATCGAGGCCGGTCGGCGACAGCGCCGCGCCGACGATCTGCCGCGCCAGGGTGGCCACCGTCAGTTCCTCCGTCAGCGCCGCCAGCGGCACCTGCACGCCGAGGCGCTGTTCGAGGGCGCCGCGCAGTTCCAGCGCGCCCAGGCTATCGAGGCCGAGGCCCGTCACCGCCGCATCGGCGCCGACGGATTCGGCCGGCAGGCGGAGGATGCGGGCAATCTCCTCCCGTACCAGGCGCAGCGTCAGGGCCTCGGCTTCCGCCCGGGGCAGGGTGGCGAGGCTCGCGCGGAGATCCTCCTGCGCCGGGGCACCGGCTTCCCCGGCCAGGCCCGCCAGCATCGGCTCCGCCATGATCGGCAGCGCGATCCGCCCGCCATGCGCCAGGCTGACCACCAGCGGCGCGGCCTCGGCGCCGATCAGCAGGGCGGGCAGGGCGGACAGCGCCTCGGCGGCGGTCAGGGCGGCAACGCCGAGGCGCTGGTTCAGCTTGTCCGCCTTCGCCCGGTCATCGGCCAGCATGCCGACATCGGCGATCGGGCCCCAGGCGACGGCCAGCGCAGGGCGCCCCGCCGCGCGGCGACGCCGGGCGAGCGCTTCCAGCGCCGCATTGGCGGCGACGTAGTTGGCCTGGCCCGGATTGCCGAAGGCGGTGGTGGCGCTGCTGAACAGCAGGAACAGCGTCAGCGGGTCGGCCGCCGTCAGCCGGTCGAGGTTCTCGGCAGCCAGCAGCTTGGGGTCCAGCACCCGCTGGAAGCGCGCGGCATCCATCGCCACCGCCGCGCCATCATCCAGCACGGCCGCCGCATGCACCACGCCGGTGATCGGCCGCGCCGCGCGGATGCGCGCCAGCGTCGCCGCCAGCGCCACCGCATCGGTCGCGTCGCAGGCATGGATCGCGGCCTGCGCGCCGAGTGCGGCGAGGTCGCGCAGCGCCGTGGCATTCTCGTCCGGGACGCCCCCCTCGGAAGCACCGCGCCGGCCGATCAGCGCGAGGTGGCGCGCGCCCTGCGCCGCCAGCCATGTCGCGGCGGCGAGGCCGAAGCCCCGGGTGCCGCCGATGACGACGATCGTGCCTTCCGTCGCCGGCGCCCAGGCGCGGGGCGCGGTGGTGGCGGGGGTGGGCGGGCGGATCACCAGCTTGCCGATATGGGCGGAGGCCTGAAGCGTGCGGAAGGCGGCTTCCGCTTCCTCCGGCCCAAAGATGGCGCAGGGCAGGGGGCGGAAGGTGCCGTCCTTCAGCCGGTCGCGGATTTCCGCCAGCATCCGCGCCGCCAGCGCCGGGCGGGCGCGCGGCAATTCATCCACATCCACCGCGAAATAGCTGGCATTGCGGCGCAGCGGGCGGATCGGCGCGCGGCGGTTTTCCACGAAATCCCGCTTGCCGAGCTCGATGAAGCGGCCGAAGGGGGCGAGCAGGCCGAGGCTGCGTTCCATGGCTTCCCCGGCCAGGGAATTCAGCACGACATCGACCCCCCCCGGCCAGACGGCGCGGAGGTGGTCCGCGAAGCCGGCATCGCGGCTGTCGAGCACCAGCGCCGCCCCCGCGTTGCGCAGGAAGGCTCGCTTGGCCGGGGTGCCCGCCGTCATCGCCACGCGGGCGCCGAGCATCTGGGCGACCTGCAAGGCGGCGAGGCCGACGCCGCCGGCGCCGCCATGGATCAGCACCGTCTCCCCAGCCTGCAGCCCGGCGCAGCCATCCAGCGCGTGCAGCGCCGTGAGGAAGGCGACGGGAATGGTCGCGGCCTGGTCGGGCGAAAGCCCTTCCGGCAGTGGCGCCACGGCTTCCGCCCGGGTCATGGCGCGGGACGCCAGCGCGCCCGGGACGAAGCCGAACACCCGCATCCCCGGCCGCAATGCGACACCGGCACCCACCGCTTCGATCACGCCGGCGCATTCCATGCCGAGGGTGGGGCCGGCAAAACCGGCTTCCAGCACGTCTTCCGGCAACAGGCCCTGCGCCCACATCAGGTCCCGGAAATTCAGCCCGGCCGCCTCGACCCGGATGGCGATCTCCCCGGGCCCGGGCGGGCGGGCCTCGGCGGCATCCCAGCGCAGCGTGCCCAGCCTGCCCGGCTGGGCGATGGCGAGCGAGAGCGGCCCGGCGCCCGGCGGTGGCGGCGGGGCGGGCAGCAGGCGCGGCACGAAGCGTGCATCGGGGCCAAGGGTGACCTCCGGCTCCGCCACTGCGGCGTCCAACTCGGCGGCCAGGCGTCTTGCCGCGGCATCGGCGGTCAGGCCGGGCGCCAGGTCGATCCGGCGCGGCCGGAGTGCCGGCATTTCATTGGCGAGGACGCGGCCGAGGCCGAGCAAAGCCGCGGCTTCGGGAGCATGCCCGCCGGCTTCTGGCTGATGCCCGCCTCGCGTCACCAGCAGGAAGCCGCTGGCGCTGCCGGAGGCGGCTTCCGCCAGGGTGGTGACCGCGGCGAGGGCTGTGGCCAGCGCGGCCCCTTCGGGGCGAGCCAGCACCAGCACCCGCAGGCCGCGCAACTGACGTGGCGAAAGCGTGTCCCCCAGCGTGGCGCGCTCGATCACGCCGCCCCGGCGTTCCAGCCGCGCCGCCAGGGCATCTGCCAGCGCCAGCATGGCGGGATCGGCGACGATCAGGCTGCGCGGCGGCGCTGGTGGCGCGGCCGCGGGCGGAGGTGCGGCCTCGGCGGCCAGCAGCACGGCGGGCCAGGGTGAGCAGGGCAGCGCCTCGGTCTGCACGGCACGGAAGCCGGCATCGGCCAGCCGCCCGGTCCAGACCGCCGCATCCGGCAGCGCCCCGCCATCGAGCCCGGCCTCTCCAGGGTCGCGCGCCGTCCACCAGCCCGGATCCTGGCCGCCCACGAAATTCCAGACCCGGCCGGGCAAGGGTTCCGCCAGCAGCAGCGCGCCCCCTTCGGCCAGCAACGGCCGCAGCGCCGCCGCCAACGCGCCCCCGGCCCGGACTCGCGCCGCCGCGGCCAGCCCGATGACGAGGTCCACCGCCAGCGGCGCCGGTTCCGCCGAAAGCGGGTTCCAGGCCATGGCGGTCAGGCTGCTGCCCGCCGCCAGCCCGAAGGGCAGGCGCGGCAGCGGGACCGGGCGGTCGGAGGCCGCAACATATTGCACCGCACGGCCGAGAGGTGCCAGCCGCGCCAGCACCCGCCGCGCCAGCATATCCCCGCCCGCCCCCACTTCGAGGATGCGCAGCGGCCGGGTTTCCGGCCAGGCGGCTGCGAAGCCGGCGACGGCGGCGGCCAGTGCTTCGGCCAGCCGCCCCATGGCCATGCCCTGCGCCGGTGGCGCTGCAGGATCGCGCGGGGACCCCCGGAGCGCTTCCGGCAGACGCTCCGCCGCTTCCGCGATCCAGGCGAGATCCAGCGCCAGGCCTGGCTGTTCCGCCAGCACGGAGCGCCAGATATCCCCGGCTTCCGGCAGCGCGCCTTCGGCCAGCAGGCGGATGCCGCCAGCATGGCCGGTGAGGGAGCTCGGCAAGGCTTCCGCCGCCCCGTCCTGCACCAGGGCCATGCGGAGGAAGGCGTGGTAGGCGCTGGCGGCCGGGGCACCATCCACCAGCAGAGGCTGCGCCTGGAACATCCCCTGCGCCGCGGCGGCGACATGGGCTTCCAGCAGCAGCGCCACTTCCGTCAGATCCTGGCTTTCGGCCTGCCGGCGCGCCGCATCCAGGGCCGGCGCCAGAGCCAGCGCGGGCGCCGGGCCCTCGGCGGCGGGACAGAGCGCGATGCGGAACACCGCCTCCGCCACCGGCTGGCGGCCGGGGAGGGCGAAGCGCTGGAAGACCGCATCCTCCACCCGCGCGACGATGCGCCCGACGCTGTCGCGCAGGATCAGGCGCGCCGTGGCGGAACGCTGGCCGAAGCGCAGCAGCGTGACCTCCGCCAGCGTGGCCGGCGCGGCGCCAGGCAGGGCGACCAGCCGCCCGAAGCGCACCGGCACCAGTCCGGTGCCGGCGGGCAGCCGGGCTTCCGCCATCAGGCCGAACAGCCCCTGCAAGGCGCCGTCGAGCCGCGCGGGATGCAGGATGAAGCCCGCATCCTCCGGCGCCGCCGCTGGCAGGGCGAGGCGGACGGTGGCGCCGCCGGTGGCCGGGCTGGTCGAGACACTGTCCACCGCCGCGAAGGCGGGGCCATAGGTCAGGCCGAGGGTGGCGGCGATGCCGCGCAATGCGTCTCCGCCGATGGTGCGGGGCGCGCCGGCGAGGCTGGCGGCGGGGCGGTGCGGCGGGGCCAAGCCGGGTGCCGTGGCCGCGGGGGTGGTGGCATGGACCTCGCCTTCCGCATGCAGTGTCCAGCTTTCTTCCGCCAGCCTGCGGCGGCTTTCCAGGCGGAAGGCACCGGTCGCGGGGTCCGCCGTGCAGCGCATCTCCCTCGCCCGGGCGCGTTCCAGCGTGACCGGGCGGAGGATGCGGAATTCCACCACCTCCAGCGCCGCCGCCTCCGGGTGCAGGGCGCGCGCGGCGCCGAGCGCCATTTCCAGCATCCCGGCCGCCGGCAGCACGGCATCGGCGCCGAGCCGATGGTCGGCGAGCCAGGGCTCCGCCTCCTCATCCAGCAGCCGGGTCCAGATTCCAGGCTCCCCACCCCGGCGAAAGCCGAGCAGCGGATGGTCCTGCGCGGGGTCCACCAGCCGGGCGCTTTCCGCCGTTGCGGGATGCCAGGCCGATTTGCGGTCATAGGGCGACAGTGGCAGCGCCCGCTCCGCCGGCCCTGCGAAGGCCGGACCGGCGCGCGGGTCTGCGCCGGCTGCGAAGGCGCGGTCGGCGATGATGGGGAAGGGGTCCTCCACCACCGCCGCCTCCCGCTTCGACAGGCTGGCCAGGGTGGCGGCCTCCGTCGTCGCGGCGCGCGCGGTTTCCCGCACATAGGATTGCAGGACAGGATTGGGCCCGATCTCAAGGAACAGCCGCGCGCCTTCCGCCAGGGCGGTGCGCAGCGCGGCATCGAACAGCACGGGCTGGCGTAGGTTCTGCCACCAGTAGAGCGCGCCCGCCGCGACGCCTTCCAGCCGCTGGCCGGTGACGCTCGACAGCATCGGCACGGTGCCCGCCCGCGGCGCGAGCCCGACCAGGGATTGCAGCAGCCCGTCCCGCACCCCGTCCATCGCGGCGCTGTGGAAGGCGAAATCGAGGTCGAGCGGCAGGAAGCTGTAACGCTTCGCCTCCGCCAACGGCTTCAGTGCCGCCAGGGCTTCCGCCGGCCCGGCGAGGGTGACGGCGGCGGGGCCGTTGATGGCGGCGATCTCCACCCCCGTGCCGGCCACCAGCGCCGCCGCTTCCTCCGGCCGGGCGCCGAGGGCGGCCATCCGGCCCTGGCCGCGCGTGCGCTGCTGCTGGCGGCTGCGGGCGACGATCAGCCGCGCAGCGGCGTCGAGGTCCAGCAGCCCGGCGGCCAGCGCGGCCGCGACCTCACCCACGGAATGGCCGAGCACAAGATCGGGCTTCAGCCCCTGTTCAGCCAGCGCCGGCAGCATCGCCACCTGGATCGCGAACAGCAGGGGCTGGGCGACATCGGTATCCGCCAGGGCCTCCGCAGTGACGCCGGCCTCGATCTTGGCGAGCGGCGACCAGCCCAGCAGCGGCGCCAGTACCGCATCGGCATCCCCGAAGGCGCGGCGGAAGGCCGCGGATTGCGCCAACGCGCCACGCGCCATGCCTGCATATTGCGCGCCGTTGCCGCTGAAGACGAAGCAGAGCCGGCCCTGTGTGGAGGCGACGCCGGCCGCGGGGGGCGCAATGCCCTCCACCGGGGCGCGCCAGCCCGCGAGGCTGGCCGCCAGCGCATCCCCATCCGCGCCCCGCACCACCAGACGGTGCGGCGCCAGGTCCCGGAACCGGGCGGCGCCGCGCGCCAGGGCGCGGGACTGCGCAGGCGGAGCGCCCGCCAGCCGGGTTTCCCAGCGCCCGGCGAGCGCCGACAGCGCTGCGGCGGACCGCGCCGAGAGCAGCAGTGGTGGTACCGGTGCCGCCTTCGTCTCCCGCGGCTTTGGCACACGGCGGGACGGGGCGGGGGCGAGCAGGACGGTGGCGTTGGTGCCGCCGAAGCCGAAGGAGTTCACCCCCGCCACCGGGTCCTTCGCGGATGGCAGGGTCTCGACCGTTGCCGGGACGCGGATATTGAGGCCGGCGAAATCGATGTTCGGGTTCGGTGTCGCCTGATGAAGCGTCGGCGGCACCTGGCCGTGTTCAAGCACCAGCAACGCCTTGAGCACCCCGGCCAGGCCCGAGGCGGGTTCCAGATGCCCGATATTGCCCTTGATGGACCCGATCGGCAGCGGCGCCGCGCGGCCGGCGGCGGCAATGCTGCCGATCGCCCAGGCCTCCGTCGGGTCGCCCACTGCGGTGCCGGTGCCATGCGCTTCGAAGTAGCAGAGCCGGTCCGGCGTCACGCCGGCGTCGCGCATCACCTGGCTGATCAGCTTCGCCTGGGCTTCCCGGTTCGGCAGCGACAGGCCGATGGTGTGACCGGCGGCGTTCACCCCGGTGCCGAGGATAACGCCCCGGATGGCATCGCCCGCTGCCAGCGCCGCATCCAGCGGCTTCAGCAGCAGCGCCACGGCGCCTTCCGCCCGCACATAGCCATCCGCCGCCGCGTCGAAGGGATGGCACCGCCCGGTGGGGGACAGCATGCCGGCGCGGGCGAAGCCCACGAAGGCGAAGGGCGACAGCAGCGCCTGCACCCCCGCCACCACCGCCGCTTCCAGCCGCCCGCCGGCCAGCGCCTCGCACGCCGCATGCAGTGCGACGAGGGAGGAGGAACAAGCGGTATCGATGGTCGAGGCCGGGCCGCGCAGGTCGAACACATTGGTCAGGCGGTTCGACAGGATCGACAGCGCGTTGCCGGTCATGAAGTAGCGGTCGCCCCCGGAATGGTCGGGCAGGCGCAATTCCGCGTAGTCGGTGGAGGAGCCGCCGACATAGACGCCGACGTCCCGCCCCGCGAGGGCCGAAGCGGGCAGGCCGGCATCCTCCATCGCGTGGCGGGTGACTTCCAGCAGCAGCCGCTGCTGCGGGTCCATCTCGGCCGCCTCGCGGGGAGAAATGCCGAAGGCGGCGGCATCGAAGCCCTGGACATCGCCCACGACGCCGGCCGAGAAGGTGTGGCTGCGCCCGGGCTCGCCGCGCCGCGGGTGGTGGAAGAACGCCTTGGAGAAGCGATCCTCCGGCACCGTGGTCACGGCATCGGTGCCGGCCAGCAGCATGGACCACAGGGCATCCAGCCCCTCCGCCCCCGGCAGACGGCAGGCAGCGCCGATGATGGCAATGGGGCGGGGTGCCCCGTGCGGTTCCCGCCGCCGGCGCGATGGCCGGGGCGCAACCTCGCCGGCAGCACCAAGGTTGGGCGCACCCAGGCTGGGTAAGCCCTGGTCGGGTACGCCACGAAACGTTCCGTCTGAACCCTGAGTTGGTTGCGGCACACCACCCCCGCCGCGCTTGTCGGACATCATGCCTGGTCCCAAGCCCCGCTCAGCGCGCGGGCGGCAGACGGAGAGAGAGCGGTGCCATCCTGCGGACCGGAATCACATTGGCGGATGTCATGGCATCCCGTCATCACGGCGCGCCATGCCAACCCCGGCACGGTCCAGCACCGGTCGTTTCAGGGCCGGAGTGCCGCCAAGCGGTCGATGCACCAGGCGTGCCAGCAGGCGATTCACTTCGAGGAAGTGGCGTTCCCAGGTCGGCGCCTTCCAGGCCGCCATCCGGCTGATCTGCGCCCGGCGGCCGACACTGTCGGACCGAGCGTATTCCAGTACGAGCGACCGCCAGGCGGCACCATCCAGCGGGTCGAGGTAGTCGGGCACGGCGCCGCCGACCTCACGCAGCGCCGGGATGTCAGACACCAGCGCCGGCACACCAAGCGCCAATGCTTCCGCCAGCGGCAGGCCGAACCCTTCGGCGAAGGACGGGAACACCAGCGCGCGGGCACCGCGGAGGAGGGAGGAGACTTCGCGGTCCGGCAGCGGCCCGGCTTCGCGCACCAGGCCATCCAGGGCGCTGCAACGCTCCAGCATGTCGAGCACGTTCTCATTCTCCCACCCCCGCCGGCCGACGACGACGAGGCGCGGCGCGGCGGCGCCATGCGTGCTCGCCATCTGGCGCCACAGGTTCAGGAGGAGGAGGTGGTTCTTCCGCGGCTCGATCGTGCCGAGCGCGACGAAATAGGGGCGGAGTGCGACCGGCGGCGCATCCACCATCGGCGGCGTCACGCCCAGCGGGGCCACGCAGACCGGTGGCGGGCTCGGCCGGACCGCGAGCCAGGGGTGCAACTCGGCCGCGGTGGCCGCGGAATTCACGATGATGGCATCCGCCAGAGCCGCCGTGGTGACGATGCGGCGGCGATGCTTCTCCGCATGCCCGGCCCTGGCGAATTCCGGGTGATGCAGCGGAATCAGGTCATGGATCACGGGCACGAAGTGGCAGCCCTGCCGGCGCAGCGCGGCGATGCGCGCGGGGCGTTCCAGCGCACGGTGCGAGACCAGCAGGAAGGTCTTGGGGCCTGGGCGGCGCAGCGCTTCCAGCAGCGCACCCCGGCCGAAGGGCAGGGCGAGGCGGGCCCTGCGGGCGATGCCCGTCGCCGCGCGCGTGCCGCTGTCCCACGCTTCTTCCAGCGCCGCGACAAGGTCCCGCACCACGGCGAGCGGCAGTGCGGCGAAGCCCAACAGGGGCACTTCCGCCACGAACGTGCATGCGCTTGGCCCACGGTCTGCCCAATGCCGGGCATAGGCGAGTTCGACACGGTCGATTCCCGATGGGGCCGACCGGTTGGCGACGCTCAGCAGTCGGGAAATATCGAGGAACGCGTGCACCCTATCGCACCCCCATCCCAGGGGAGGTCCGCCACGAACAAGAGTGCAGCAGACGGCGGGGCAATACGGTCATCTCCAGCGGAGCAACGGCGCGATGATGTCTCGGCCAGTTCCGCCATTCTCTTCACAATACTGTGTAACCAACGGGACTGCGTCAATCTTTTTTTTGCAACGGGGCCCGACGATGCGCGTCACGCGTGTAATGCTGCAGTGCGGTACGCATATCAGAACCCGTTCTCGCAAGCTATCCTATCTGCCCGCCCGCGCTGTTTCGGACTGTGTCGTTTCAGTCCTGGTCTGGCCGGATGACATTGGTCTGCAGGCCGAGCACCAGCACGTCCCGCATCGTCTCCGCGCTTTTCAGCCGGATGTCGTCCCAGGCATGCGGCGTGTGGAAGGCGCTGTGCGGAGTGATGACGAGCCGCCCCATCAGCCAGGGCTCCCTTGCCCGATAGGCGGCGAGCAGGCCAGGAATCGGCGCCACCGGCGGCTCCACCGGGATCACGTCGAGCCCAGCCCCGGCGAGGTGGTTCGACCGTAGCGCCGCTTCCAGCGCATCGATATCGATGCTGGTGCCGCGCGCCGTGTTCACCACCACCGCGCCCTGCGGCAGCCAGGCCAGTTCCTTCGCCCCCAGCATGCCGCGCGTCGTGCGGGTTTCCGGCACATGGACGGACAGGATGTCGGACCCTCGCATCAACTCCTCCAGGCTACGGCAGCGCTGGATGCCAAGGGCGCGGTCGACGCCGTTTGGCAGATAGGGGTCGAAGAAGCGGACCTTGAAGCCGAAGGCCTTGGCGCGGAGCGCGACAGCAGTGCCGATGCGGCCCAGCCCGACAATGCCGAAGCCCTGTTCCTGCGCGCGCTTGATCAGCGGGCTGTCCACATAGCGCCAATCCGCGGGCGGGGAAGCGCGTTGCAGGTCATGGTGCAGGATCACACCCCGGGTCAGCGCCAGCACGAGCGACATGGCGTGGTCCGCCACTTCCATGGTGCCGTAGTCCGGCACGTTGCAGACCGTGATGCCGCGTGCGGCACAGGCCGGGCGGTCCAGCCGGTCATACCCCACGCCCATGCGGACCACGACCTTGAGCTTCGGGAAGCGGGCAATGTGGTGAGGTTGCAGGCGGTGGCGGAAGATCAGCAGCCCATCCACCCGGGCGCAGAGGTCATCCGGCAGGACATCCAGCGTGCCGGTATGGGGGGCGCCGCCATGCAGCACCTCCACCGAGGGCCCCATGACTTCCTGTTCGAGGACCGTGTCGGAGTACATCCCCTCGGGTTCAAGGACGGTCAGTTGTACCACGCGCGCTCTCCCGCTGGGCCGGTTGGCCCGGCCGAATCAGGTGACAGGATCGTCTTTCCGCCGCCCCCCGGCAACCAGACCGCCGGGGGCTGCCCCCCGGCGCGGGGCTATTTGTCGGGTGCTGATGCGCCCGAGGACTGTCTCCGCCGCGGCCGCGCCGGCTCCGAAAAGCCGGCGCGGCCGTGTGGCGGGGTCAGCGGCGCCACCAGCCTCGCTTGGCCGGCTGTTCCGGCAGGGCACAGCTACCGAGCACGATCGGCGCGATCGGCGGCGCGGCGATCGGTTCGGCCGGTGCTACGACTGCCGGCGTTTCGGCGACGGGCGCTTCCGCAACCGGTGCTTCGGCGACGGGTGCTTCGGCGACGGGCGCTTCGGCGACCGGTGCTTCAACCACGCGCGCTTCCGCAACCGGTGCTTCGGCGGCGGGTGCTTCGGCGAGGGGCGCCTCCGCAACCGGTGCTTCGGCGGCGGGTGCCTCGGCGACGGCGGCTTCCACGACCGGCGCTTCCACAAACGGCGCTTCCGCGACCGGAGCAACCTCGACCGGAGCAACCTCGACCGGCGCCGCGGCAATTTCCGCAACCGGTGCTTTCACCGGCGCCGGGGTGCGGCGCGTGGTCACGGCGCGGGCCGCGGCTTCCTCGGCCGCTTCCATCGCCTGGTAGATGTCATCCATATGCCCGGCAAAGGGATCGGCCGGGGTGGGCACGCGGCGCGGCGCGGGTGCTGTTGCCGGTACCGACGCAGGCTCCGCGCCGGCTTCCGTCGCCTCGCCTTCTTCCCGGCGGCGACGGCCACCACGACGGCCGCGACGGCGGCGGGCCCCGCCATCCTCCTCGGCGCTGGCCTCGACGGCTTCGCCCTCCGGCACCACGCCGCCAACGGCTGCGCTCTCCGGCGCCGGAGCCTCGGCGGCCTCGGCGACGCCTGATGTCGCCGAATCCGGGGTCACGGAGCCTGCGGTCACGGGTGCTTCGACACCCTCCGCGGCCTCGATGTCCTCGTCGCCATCGTCGCCCTCATCCTCGCCACCGGGCTGGTCACCGGTGCCGGGCAGGCGCCCTTCCTGGCCATCGCGGCGCCCACCACGCCGCCGGCGGCGACGGCGGCGGCTGGTGCCGCCCTTGTCATCGGCGGCAGCCTCGCCACGCGGGGCTTCCCCACGCGGCGCGCCACCGCGTGAACCGCTTGCCTGCTCGCCGCGTGCACTGGCGGCCTGTTCACCGCGCGCGGCGGGGGCGGCGCGCGGAGCTTCCTCCTCCGCCTCCTCCTCGAAGGCGAGGTCCTCGGCCTCGGAAACGTCGGGCTCCGGCGCATAGTCCATCCGCAGCGCGGAGGGGCGTTCCTGGATGGCGTCCGGGTTCTGCGCCTTGGTGCGCTCGATCCGGTGGGCCGGCGGCATCAGCGTGTCATCGGGCTGCACCAGTACGGCCATGCCGTATTTCTGCTCGATCTGGCTCAGCCGTTCGCGCTTGCGGTTCAGCAGCCACAGCATGATCGGCATGGCGACATGCACGACGATCTCGGCGGCGCGGCGCTTGGCGCCTTCCTCCTCGATCGCGCGCAGGACGTGCAGCGCGCTGCTTTCCAGCGAGCGCACGATGCCCCGGCCCTGGCAGTGCGGGCAGGTCATGAAGGCGTGCTCGGTCAG
>CANJXD010000018.1 GCA_947478535.1 Acetobacteraceae bacterium | reverse complement strand
CTCGGCGTGCTGCGCCTGCACCTCGGGGCCGATGCGGTGGCGGAGGCGATGCTGCTCCGTATTCAGAATGACCTGTTCGACCTCGGCGCCGACCTCTGCGTGCCCGGCACGGCCACGGACCGCCTGCGGGTGACGGATGCCCAATGCCTGCGCCTCGAAGCGGAGATCGCGGCGATGAATGCGGAGATCCCGCCGCTCCGCAGCTTCGTCCTGCCCGGCGGGTCCCCCGGCGCCGCCCACGCCCATGTCGCCCGCACCATCACCCGCCGGGCGGAGCGCGACGTGGTGGCCCTGGCCGGGGAGGAAGCGGTGAACCCCGCCGTGGTCCGCTACCTCAACCGCCTCTCGGACCATCTTTTCGTCCTCGCGCGGCGCCTGAACGCGAACGGCGCGGAGGACGTCACCTGGGCCCCTGGCGCGACGCGCTGACGGACCCCCGGCGCGGCGCGCTGAGTGCTGAAAGGCGCGCCAAGCCAGAAAGCGCCCGCTACGCCAGCTTCCCCGCGCAATGCGCCTGATAGCCCGGCCGCTCCAGCAACCGTTCGTACCATCCGTGTAGCGCCGGCATCGCCGCCCGCTCGATCGGCATGTTGAACCACCGATGGACGTACGGCCCGAGCGCGATATCGCCCACCGACAGCGCATCCCCGGCCAGGAAGCGCCGCCCTTGCAACTGCGCCTCGACCATGCCCCAAAGCGCCTCCGCCTCGTCGCGCGCCTTGTGCGTCGCCGGGTAGTCCCGCTGGGCTTCCGGGGTGCGGACATAGGTGAAGAACACCTTGGTCATCGGCGGGTTCAGCGCCGAGAGCTGCCAGTCCATCCAGCGTTCCGCATCCGCCGCCGCGCGCGGATCGGCCGGATACAGCGCATGCTCCGGCGCCCGGCTCCGCACGAGGTAGCGCAGGATGCTGTTGCTCTCCCACAGCGTGTAGCCGTCATCCTCGACGATGGTCGGCACCAGGCCATTCGGGTTCATGCCGAGATAGGCCGCATCCCGGTTCCGCCCGAACGCGCCGCCGGCGTCGATGCGCTGGTAGGGCAAGGCGAGTTCGTCGCACAGCCACAGCACCTTCATCACATTGGAGGAGGTGGTACGCCCCCAGATCGTCAGCATTGTTTCAGTCCCTTCCCGAAAGCGGTGCGACGGTAGGGCTGCGCGGAAAATGGGTCCAGTTACCGGCCGAACCACACCGTTACACATCCCCATGTTGCGGCGCAGCGCGCGAGGGTGGATGTAGGGCCATGGCCCACCCTTTCCTCGTCGCGGGCCTCGCCGCCGCGGCGCCGCTTCTCGCCATGGGCAGCGAACGCTGGCCTGGCCTCGCCCCCTGCGCGCTCTGCCTCTGGCAGCGCTGGCCCTATTGGGTCGCGGCCGGCCTGGCGCTCGCCGCGGGTTTCGCGCCGGCCGCATGGCGCCGCTGGCTGCTGCGCGGCGCGGCGCTGGCGGTGCTGGCATCAGGCGCGATCGCGGCCCTGCATGTGGGGGTGGAGCAAGGCTGGTGGCCCTCCCCCCTGCCCTCCTGCCTCGCCCCCACCGCCACGGGCAACAGCGTGGAGGAGTTGATGCGGACGCTTCGCCCGACGCCGGCGAAGCCCTGTGACGAAGCGACCTACCTGATCCCTGGCTTGCCCCTTTCCATCCCCGGGATGAACCTGATCTATGCGCTGGGCCTGGCCGCCTTCACCTGGAGCCGGGCCGCACGGAGGGCCTGACCATGACCGCACGCGATACATCGACCGCCGAGACGATGGGACGCCGCCTGCCCGGGGACCCGACGCCGCGCGAGTACGTCGCCCGCACCATCCGCGTGGACCATGCCGGCGAATACGGTGCCAAGCGCATCTATGAGGGCCAGTTGGCCGTGCTCGGCCGCGGCAAGTATGGCCCGATGATCGAGCACATGAAGCAGCAGGAGCAGGTCCACCTCGACACCTTCTCTCGCCTCATCGCCCAGCGCCGCGTGCGGCCGACGGCGTTGCTGCCGATCTGGCACGTCGCCGGCTTCGCCCTTGGCGCCGCGACGGCGCTGCTCGGCCACCGCGCCGCCATGGCCTGCACCGTGGCGGTGGAGGAAGCGATCGACGAACATTATCGCGGCCAAGCCGCCACCCTCGGCGACGACGAAGCCCCGCTGCGCGCGGATATCGAGCGTTTTCGCGCCGAGGAGTTGGAACACCGCGACATCGGCCTGGAGAACGAGGCCGAGAAGACCCCCGGCTACAAGCTGCTGAGCGCCGCCATCAAGGCCGGCTGCAAGGTCGCGATCAAGGTCAGCGAACGGGTCTGATGTTCCTCCCTCGCCATGCCGGGGAGGGTGCCGGCCTGACCGCTCAATTCTCCAGCTCGGAATCCCAGTACAGGTAGTCCCGCCAGCTCTCATGCAGGTAGTTCGGCGGGAAGCTCCGCCCGTTCTCCTGCAATTCCCAACTGGTGGGCTGGCGCGCGGGCTGGCGGGGCATCATGTGGCACTCGCGCGGCATCTTGCTGCCTTTGCGCAGATTGCACGGGCCGCAAGCCGTCACGACGTTATCCCAGCTCGTCCGCCCGCCCCGCGACCGCGGGATCACGTGGTCGAAGGTCAGGTCCTGCGTCGGCTTCGGCTTGCCGCAATACTGGCATTCGAAACAGTCGCGCAGGAACACGTTGAACCGGGTGAAGGCCGGCCGCCGCGTCGCCGGGATGAATTCCTTCAGCGCGATCACGCTCGGCAGCCGCATCGTCACGCGGGGCGAATGGACCAGGGTCTCATATTCCGAGAGCACGCAGACGCGATCGAGGAACACCGCCTTTACCGCGTCCTGCCAGGACCAGACGGAGAGCGGAAAATAGGACAGCGGCCGGAAATCCGCGTTCAGGACGAGCGCGGGATAGGACTGTCCACCATGGAAGTGTCCGCCATCAGGCAAGCGCCACTCCTGTGAATGGCGGATCACCCAGTCCTGGGGGGCTTAACGACAGAACGGCCCCAGATACTGTGGCTCACCGCGTTATCCCCATCTTCATGACAGCCAGCGGGAAGGCGCGCAACCGGCCGCACCACACGTTTCATGCGGTCGTCATTTGCCCGATTGGCAGGCTATTCCGGCGTGCCGGGCAGCGCCCGCTGCAGGGCCAGCGCGCCAAGCGCGATGCCGGCTTCGTCGATCCCATGGCCAAGCCCCGGCCGGGCCACGAATTCAACGGCCAGCCCGGCCGCTGCCAGCGCCGCTTCCGCGCCCCGGCTGCCCGCCACCGGCACCACCTCGTCATCCTCCCCATGCACCAGCAAAAAGCGCGGCGCCGGGCCGGGCGCCGGCGTGGCGGGCGTGGTCAGCCGCCCGGAATAGGCGAGCACGGCGGCCATCCCCCGCGCCTCCACCAGCCCGAGTCGCAGCCCCATCATCGCCCCCTGACTGAACCCCATCACCGCCACCCGCCCCCAGCCCAGCCCGAGCTTCTGGCGTTCCGCGTCGATCCAGCCGGCCAGAACCGAAGCCGCCGCCTCCACCCCCGCAGCGACCCGGGCCGGCGTGCGGTCCTGCAGGCTGAACCATTGCCGGCCATAGGGCGCCATGTCGCAGGCTTCCGGCGCATGCGGGGCGACGAACAGCGCCCCCGGCACCGCCTTGCCCCAGCCCGGCGCCAGGTCGATCAGGTCGAACCCGTCCGCGCCCAAGCCGTGCAGCACTACCACCAGGCCGGTCGGCGCCCCGCCGGAGGCGGGCCCCCAGCGCGGCCCCTCCATCCCACCATCCATGTCCCAGCCCCCCAATCCGCCCCGGCCCCGGTTTCGCCGGACACAATCTGCCGTCAACATGGGGGCGATGCCCGGCCCCGTCACCCGTTTCGCACCCAGCCCGACCGGATTCCTCCATCTCGGCCACGCCCATTCGGCCCTGGCGGGATGGCGCCGCGCGCGGATGGCGGGCGGGCGCTTTCTGTTGCGGATCGAGGATATCGACGCCACACGCTGCCGCCCCGACTTCACCGCGGCGATCCTGGAAGACCTGGCCTGGCTCGGCCTCGACTGGGATGGCCCGGTGCGCGTGCAATCCGAACATCGCGCGGACTATGCGGCCACGCTCGACGCCCTCGCTGCGCGCGGCCTTCTGTTCCCCTGTTTCTGCAGCCGCGCCGCCATAGCGCGTGAAGTGGCCGCCAGCGCCAACGCCCCGCATGGCCCGGATGGCGTGCTCTACCCCGGCACCTGCCGACGCCTGCCGGCCGACGAACGCGCCGCCCGCATCGCCGCCGGAGACCCCCACGCGCTCCGCCTCGACATGGCCGCCGCCCTGGCTTTGGCGCCGAAGGACCTGGACTTTGCGGAGGAGGGTGTCGGCCGCCTCCGGTGCGACCCCGCGCGCTTTGGCGATGTGGTGCTGGCGCGAAAGGACGTGCCGCTGAGCTACCACCTCTGCGTCACCCATGACGACGCCCTGCAAGGCGTCACCCTGGTAACGCGGGGCGAGGACCTGCTGGCGGCGACCGACCTGCACCGCCTGCTGCAATCCCTGATGGGCTGGCCCGCCCCGGCCTATGCCCATCACGCCCTGCTGCGGGACGCCAACGGCCGCCGCCTCGCCAAGCGGGACGCCGCCCAGACGATCGCCGAGATGCGCGCGGCCGGGCGCAGCCCCGCCGAGGTCCGCGCCATGGCCGGCTTCCCGGATTGAGCGCCGGTGGCAGGCGCCGCGGACGAGGAGGGCGCCAGGGGGGGCGCTACCGGCCCTTCTCCTCCGCCCGCCAGGCCTGGAGCTTGCGGTAGATGGTCGAGGGATTGATCCCGAGTTGCGCGGCGGCGCGGGGCACGTCCTGCCCGACAGCATCGAGGGCAGCGGTGATGTAGCGGCGCTCGACCTCGGCGATCGGCGCGAAATCCTCGATATCCCGCGGTGGGGACCAGGGTGCCCCAAAGGGGGAGGCAACGGGTTCGGCGACCGGTTCGACGAGGGGCGCCAGCGCAACGGCGGCGGGTTCCGGCGCGACCCAGGTCGGCGCCACGGGCAAGTCCCGCGGCGCTTCCACAGCAGGCGCGGCGACCGGCGCGGAGACTGGTGGCGAGGCCGCCGCGGGCCGCGCCGCGCCGGTGCGCAGCAGCATCGGCGGCAGCATCGCGCGCTCCACCTTTTCCCCATCGTGCAGCACGACGATGTTGCGGATGACGTTCTGCAACTGCCGCACATTGCCGGGCCAGGCGTAGCCCAGCAGCGCGGCCTCCGCGTCGCGGGAGAATCCGCGAAAACGGCGGCCTTCCTCCTTGGCAAAGCTCACCAGGAAGTGCCGCGCGATCAGGGCGACATCCTCCCCCCGGTCCCGCAGCGGCGGCATCTCCACCGGCACGACGTAGAGCCGGTAGTACAAATCCTCCCGGAACCGCCCGGCCTCCACCTCGGCCCAGGGGTCGCGGTTGGTGGCGGAGACGATGCGCACATCGACCTTCTGCGGCGCCGAGGCGCCGACCGGCTGGAAGCTGCCGGTCTGCACGAAGCGCAGCAGCTTCACCTGCATATCGAGCGGCATCTCGCCGATCTCATCGAGGAACAGCGTCCCCCCATCGGCGGCGCGGGCGGCGCCGATCCGGGTATCCGTGGCCCCGGTGAAGGCGCCCTTCACATGGCCGAAGATCTCGGATTCCAGCAGGTCGCGCGGGATCGCGCCGCAGTTCAGCGCGATGAAGGGGCGCGTGCGGCGGGGGCTGGCGCGGTGCACGGCATCGGCGGCGAGTTCCTTGCCGGTGCCGCTTTCACCGGTGATGAAGACATTGGCCTTGCTCGCGGCAACACTCTCGATGGTGCGATAGACCGCCTGCATCGCCGGGCTGGCGCCGATGAAGCCAAAGAAGCGATCGCGCGAAAGCTGCGCCTTCACCTCTCGCAACTCGCTGACCAGGGCGCGCTTTTCCAGCGCGTTCTGCAAGGTGACGGTCAGCCGGGTCTTCGCATACGGCTTGACGATGAAATCGACCGCGCCTTCGCGCATCGCCTCCACCGCGTGGTTCACGCTGCCATGGGCGGTGCAGACGATGACGGCGGTCTCGACACCTTCGGCGCGCAGCCGTCGCATCGCCTCGAAGCCGGAGAAATCCGGCAATTCGATATCCATCAGGATCGCATCGGGCCGCCAGGACACGCCAAGCTCGACCGCCGCCGCGCCGGTCTCGGCGAGGCGGATGTCATGCCCGAGATCGCGCATCAGGGCGCGCGCCACTTCGGCCTGCGTCGGGGTATCCTCGACGATCAGGACACGCGCGGGCGCACCAGCCATCCGGCGGCCTAGCCGGGGATGGGCGGGTTATCCGCCAGCGCGGCGAGTTCGGCCAGCGCAGCAGCGGCTTCGTGGCGGACATGCAGCGCCACGGTGCGCGGATCGGCCGCGACGCGCCGGTCCATCGCGATGCGGGCCACCTGTTCCAGGCGCCGGGCGCCAACCGCGGCGGCGGCACCGGCCAGGCTGTGGGCGGCGCGGTGGTAGCCATCCTCATCGCCCGTGGAGACGGAGGTCTCCAGCATCACGGCAAGCCGGCCGAGGTCATCCTCGAAGGTTCGCAGAATGCGCACGAAATCCTCGCGCGGCAGTTCCGCGGCCAGTTGGCCAGCAATCTCGGGATCAATCGCGCTCACGTCGCAGGTCTCGCATTGCCAGGGGAAACGGTCAACGCACCGGCTGACCATCGACATTTCGGGCGACATTTCGGGCGCCAGGCCCGGGAGGGGCGGCAGGGAGGAAAGCCCAGGCGCAATGTGGGTCACGAGGCGCGCCCCGCGAAATCGGCCTGGCGGCCACGCGGGCCAAAGAGATCCCAGGCAGCGGCGAGCGCGATGTCGCGGCTCGGCTGGGCGGCGAAGGCGGACAGGCGGAGCATGGCGGCCTGCACCCGGCGGCCGGCCAGCGCCGCGCCATCGGCTTCGAGCGCCAACTGGCTCTGCCGGCAGAGCTTCGGCGCCTCCTCATCCAGCCGCGTGGCGGCCTCGGCATAGGCTTCGGCGACGCGCCGGCGGGCGACGCGGCGCATCAGCCCTTCCGGCGCTTCCGGGTCGATGGCGCGGACCAGGCGGTCCGTCAGCGGCTTCGGCAGGCAGCCGACCGGGCCGCAGGCGGCGAGGTGCAGCCACAGATCCCAGTCCTCCGCCCGGCGGAGCTGTTCGTTGAAGCCGCCCACGGCGCGCAACAGCGCGGTGTTCGCCATGACGGCGGAGGTGGCGACCACAGGCTCGGCATAGATTTCGGCCTGCGCCTCGGCGCCGAGGACGAAGCCCTCGCGGTGCATGGCGTGGCGGGCGGCGAAGGCGCCGCAGCGGGCGAAGCCACCGGCGAGTTCGGTGCCGTCCTCGGCGAAGCGGCGGTGATCGGTGAAGGAAAAGACGAGGTCCGGGTTCAGCCGGTGCAGTTCGATCTGCTGCGCCAGCTTGCCGCGGCGCCAGCGGTCATCGGCATCGAGGAAGGCGACCAGCGGCGCGCGGGCGGCGTTGAGGCCGATGTTGCGGGCGGCGGCCGGCCCGTTCCCTTCCCCGGACAGGGGACGGATGCGGCGGTCGGAATGGGCGATGGAGCGCAGATAGTCAGCGGTGCCGTCGGTCGAGCCATCGTCGACCACGAGGATCTCGATCTTCGCCATGCCACCGATCGAGGCGATCGCGCCGGGCAGCCAGCGAAGGGCGTTGTGGGCGGGGATCACCACGCTGAGCTGTGGGCTGACCTGTGGGCTGAGCCGGGGCTGTGTGTTCACGGGGGCCTCTCATTCTGCGTTGGCTCCCCCGACCGGGGGGGGGGCCTGGGCCTCCCGCTGCACGGCCCGTACCGGCACTTCGCGCTGCAAATTGCGAGAAAACGGCTTCCGGGACGTGGGAATCCGCCTCCCCGGGACTTCGCGCCTTGCGAAACGCGGCCCCAGGGCTGGCACGCCGGCTGCGTTGTGGGGACCCGACGGCCGCCCCCCTCGCGGCCGAGGAGACCCGGACCATGCCGTTCGATGCCCCACGCCACAGCCCGACCACCGCGGCCCGCGATGGCAAGGCCCCGATCCTGTATGTGCTGCCGACGACGGAAGGCGGCGAGGCGGATGGCCTGATCTCCGCCGAGGTCAACAGCCTTCGCCAGCTCGGCTGCACCGTCGTGCCCTTCGCCCCTAAGGGGATGGCAGGCTGGATCGACCCCGATATCGCGCTGGAAGCGGCGGCGACGGACGCGGCCGTGCCGCATGACAACCTGGCCCGCGCGGCACGGAATCCCTTCGGCCTGGCGCGCGCGACGCGGCTGGCCCTGGCACAACAGGCCTTGCGGGCGGCGGAAGCGATGCAGCTCGGCGCCCGGGTCGCCGCCGCGGCGCGGCAGTTCGGCTGCGGCAGCATCCATGCCGTCTCCACCGACAGCGCGGCCACGGCGGCGCTGATCGGCGGGCGGATGACGGGCCTGCGCGTGACCATGGCGAGCCAGGGCGGCGAGATCTACCGCCACGGCGATGACCTGGCGCTGAAGCTGCGCGCCGCCGCCGTATCCTTGGCCGCCTGCACGGAGATGGCGGACGATTTCCGCAACATGGCGCCCCGCGCCACGGTGCGCGCCCTGCATCGCGGGATCGATGCCGAATGGTTTGCCGCAGCCTCACGCGTGCAGCGGAACGGGCGGGTGCTGTGCCTGGCGCCGCTGGTGCCGCGTTCCGGCATCTCGACCCTGCTGGCGGCGATCGGCGAATTGCCCCGCGAACGGCGGCTGGTGGTGGACGTGATCGGCGGCGGGCCGCTGCTGGAAGCCCTGCGGGCGGAGGCGCTGGAACGTGACGTGACCGACCATGTGCGCTTCCTCGGCACACGCGGCCGCCGCTGGGTGGCGGAGGAAGGCCAGCACTACCTGGGCTTGGTGGCGCCCGGCATCGTCGCACCCGATGGAGACCGGGACCCGGCGCCGGTGGCCGTGTTGCAGGCGATGGCCCTGCAACTGCCGGTGCTCGCCTCATCGCTGATGGGGCTGCGGGAGATCGTGCAGGTGGATAGCGGCCACCTGGTGCCACCCGGGGAAGCCGTGCCGCTGGCGCGTGGCCTGCGCTGGCTGTCCCTGCTGCCGGAAGCACAGCGCCGGCAGCTCGGCCAGGCGGGGCGGGACCGGGTGTTGTCCGGCTATACCATGGCGGACCGCGCCGCGGCGCTGGTCGAGGCGGTTACGGCGCGCGCGGCCTGAAGGACGCGCGCAGCGTCACCTACGGCCGGGCGCCGAAGCGCAGCAGCATGGCGCGGAGCGGGTCGGAGCCCGGATTGTGGGCCTCCATCGCCAGCACGATCTGCCGCGCCGAGTATTCGCGCCCGTAATAGGCACTGGCCGAACCCGGCTGGTAGGACAGCACGGAGCCTGAGAGCGACAACCCGGCGAACAGGCCGCGCGCCCGCGCGACGGCCACGATATCCGCCCCCGCCGCCGCGGTGGTGCTGCCCTGGATGCCGGCGCCGATGGTCGCGAAGGCGACCGAGGCATCGGCGCCGACCTTGAACTGGCTGTCCATCACCGCCTGCAGGCCGCGATCGGTCATGATCATGATGGCAACCATCGCATCCTGCACGCCGATCTGCAGGCCGACGCTGCCGGAGCCCAGGATGTAGAAGGCCGGCGAGGACCAGGACCCCGCGCCATCCCGCCCGAGCAGGACGCAGGACCCGCCCTCGCCACCGAAGATGAAGCCGGCGCGGAAGACGCGCGGGCAGACCATCACAGCCCGGGACCGGCGGAGGAAGCCAACGGCATCCGCCACATTGTCCCCGGTGGACATCAGTTCCTGGAGCGCCAGCGTGGCGCGGTCCACCAGGGCCTGTTCTTCCTGCTGCGCGAAGGCGGGCGGCGCCATCAGCAGAGACAACGCCAGTATGATGCCACGGAGCATGAACGACCTCCTGCAACCCTATGTCGCGCAAGACTCTACAACCCCGCGACTCCGGTGTCCAAGGTCAAGGCGAGGCGAGGATGCGGCGATTTGGTGGGAAACAGGCTTTCCCGCGCGCAATCCGATCACCTTTCCGGGGGGCGATCACTCCTCCGGGGGAAGGGTGAAGGGTTCCTCATTCACCGCCGCGACGCGCCAGTCGGCGCCGTGCTTTTCCAGGCGGGTCAGGGACAGGTTCTTGATGGAGAAGATCAGCGCCTGGTGCGGCGTCAGCCCCATGGCATGGGCGATGGCGGCGCGGATGGACCCGCCATGGGCGATGATGACGATATCCTGGCCCTCGGATTCCGCGACCAAGCGGTCCAGCACCGGTGCCACACGCTCCACCACATCGGCGAAGCATTCGCCGCCCGGCGGCTTTTCCTCCGCTCCGTGCGGCCAGAACGGATGCGGCGGGTGCCGGCAGAGTTCGGCGAAAGCCTCATGCGACAGGCCCTGCCACTCGCCGAGGCCCTGTTCGATCATGTCCGGCTCCACCTTCAGCGGCGCCGGCGCATAGCCGGCGGCGAAGATGGCGGCGGCTGTGGCATGGGTGCGGGACAGCGGCGTCACCACCCAGCGGGCGCCGGCCGGCAGGCGGGCGGCGAGCCAGCGATAGGAGGCCGCTTCCTGCACCAGGGCGAGGTCGCACAGCGCGACATCCATGCTGCCATACATCAGCGCGCGGGCCACGGGTTCCACGAGCGCGTGGCGGACGAGAAAGATTCGGGTCTGGGTCACGAGACCGGCATTACCCTTCCCGGCGCCCCGCCGGAAGAGCCTTACTCTCCCATCGACAGCAGCGCGCCGCGTTCCCGCGCAATGCGGAACTGGCGCAGGAACAGGCCGACGGCACCGGCGAGCCAGACCAGGTTCAACGCGAATGCCGCGGCCAGGTGCCCCCAGGCGATGCGCCCTTCCAGCAGCGCCGCGCGCATGCCTTCGAAGACATGCGCGGCCGGGACCATCAGCGCCACCGGCTGCAACCACTCCGGCAGGACGGAGACAGGGTAGAAGACGGCGGCGAAGGGCGTCAGCCCGAACAGCACGGACCAGGCGAGCGGTTCCGCCCCCGCCCCGTGGCGCAGGATCAGCGCGGTGACGCCGAGTGCGACTGCCCAGCCCATCATCATCAGCCCCGCGAAGAACAGCACGACGACAGGCCCCATGGCGAACAGGCCGAAGCCGTAGAGAAACCAGGCCAGCGCCACCGCCGGCAGCACGCCGGCCAGCATGCGCAGGATGCTCATCCCCACCAGCCCCGCGACGAGTTCCATCGGCCGCAGCGGGCTGACGACGATATGGCCGAGGTTGCGGGACCAGACTTCCTCGAGGAAGGAAATGGCGAAGCCCATCTGGCTACGGATCGCCACTTCCCACAGCAGCACACCGCCCAGCAGCACCCCCGCCGCGGCGCTGGCGACATTGTTCTGCACCCCGGCGAGATAGGCCGTGACGAAGCCCCACACGACCATCTGCAACACCGGCCAATAGGCGAGTTCGAGCACCCGCGGCCAGGACCGGCGATAGAGCGCCAAATGGCGATACATCAGCCCCCAGATCCGGCGGGCGGAAGAAGGCCCCATCACGCCGCCACCTTTGCCGCCGCGCCACGGTCTCGCGCGATGTCGAGGAAGACTTCCTCGAGCGTGTCCCGGCCGTAGCGGGCCAGCAGGTCCGCCGGGCTGCCGCGATCCACCGCGCTGCCCTGCTTCAGCACCACCACCTGGTCACAAAGGCGTTCCACCTCCGCCATGTTGTGCGACGCCAGCAGGATCGTGCAGCCGGTCTCGGCCCGGTAGCGTTCCAGCCATTCCCGCACCCAATCCCCGGTATCGGGATCGAGGCTCGCCGTGGGTTCATCCAGCAGCAGCAGGTCCGGCCGGTTGATGAGGGATTTCGCGAGCGCGACGCGCGTCTTCTGCCCGGCCGAAAGCTGGCCGGCGGGGCGGGCGAGCAGATCCGTCAGGTGCAGTTGTTCCGCGAGGTCCGCGATGCGGCGCTTCGGCTGGGCGACGCCATAGAGATGCGCATAGACCATCAGGTTCTCCGCCACCGAGAGCCGATGCGGCAGGGCGACATAGGGGGAGGAGAAGTTCATGCGGGCGAGCGCCGCGAAGCGGTCCGTCGCCATGTCATGCCCCAGCGCCAGGATACGCCCGGAGGAGGGCACAAGCAGGCCGAGCAGCATGCCGATCGTCGTGGTCTTGCCCGCGCCATTGCCACCGAGCAGCCCCCAGGTCTGCCCTGCGGGCACGCTGAAGGACAGGTCCCGCACCGCGGGCGGGGATTCGGGCAGGTAGCGCTTCGTCAGCGCCTCCACCACCAAAGCAGGCGGGACGAGAGCGTGGGCAGCGGCGGGATCAGGGGTGGGGGCCATGGGCGGGATATGCGCCCTGCCGGGGCATGGGCAAGCGTCAGGCGGCGCGGCGGTGCTTTTCAACCAGCGGTCCCTGGAAGCGGCGGATGCCGATCTCCCAGCCCCAGGCGACGGCGGCGGGGCGGTCCACCCCGGTCAGCACCACCGAATCCGCCCCATTGGGCGCCGCCAGCAGAGCGGCAAGGCGCGGCGGCAGGCGCAGCGGCAGGTCCGGCGCCCAGCGCAGGCGCAGCACATCCAGCCCCAGCCGTTCCGGCACCAGCACCTGCAAGGCGGCGGCAGGGGCTTCATCGAGAGCAAGGCGGTAGCCCCGCGCCCGCGCCATGTCCCGCGCCGCGACGAAGCCGGCGGGGTCCGCCAGCACATCCGCCGCCGCGAAGCCGAGCGTGATCTCCTTCCGCCGTCCCGCCGGCAGACCCTCGTCGAAGCGATGAAAGCCGGGCAGCCCCAGCGTGCCGGGGGTGACGGCCACCCCCATCGGGGACCAGCGCGCCTGCACGCCGGGGCGACCGATTTCCACCAGCAGGCGCAGCGCCGCCAGCCGCGCGAGGCGGCGATGCAACGCCGCATCGGCCGTGACATCGACGCCCGGCAGCACCAGCACGGCCAGCGCCGGCCAGTCGATGCGCCGGTCCTCCCACAGCCGGGTGGCGGAGCCACCATCGGGGTCCAGCAGGCAGACGGCCTGGCGCAAGGTCACCGGTTCGAGATCGGCATGCGCCAGGGCGCGCTCCGCCGCCGCCACATCGGCGCCGCCCAGCCGCCGGCCGCCAGCGGCGGGCGCGGCATCCTCCCCGGGTTCGAGGCCGAGGCTTTCGGCGGCAACCGCCAGCAGATGCACCGCCGCTTCCGGCAAGCGGAGCATCGTCACGAGATCGGCCACCACCCCGCCCGCAGCCTCCGCAGCCGCGCCTTCGAGAGTACGGAGCAGGGATTGCCGCGCCGTCTCCAGCGCCAGGCCCGGCGGCGTCGCGATGGCGACGACATCGCCATTCGGCAGTTCGAAGACCCGGGTGCGGGAGGCGGAGGCCAGGGGGTCCAGGGCTTCGCGCAGCAGGCGTTGCAGCGGCGGACGGCGGAAGGCCGTACCCAGCGGGCCGAGGCGCAGCAGCAACACATCCCGCACCGCATTGGCCGCGACGGCTTCGCGCACCATGGCGGCAAGCTCGGCCGCGCCACGCAGCGCGGTGGGGCGCCAATCGGTATCGGCGGTGCCGGCACCTCCTCCACTCATGCTGGTGCGTCCCGAGGGGAATCCTTGGGGGAATCCTTGTGGAAATCCCTGGCGCATTCAGGGGTGGCGTCCTCGTCGGGGGGGCCTTCGAGGCGGCGGATACCCATGCGGGCAGCCCAGTCCAGCGCCGCCGCGTCGCCGACGCCGGACAGGATCAGCGCCTCTGGATCGATCCCGGCCAGCACCGGCTGGCAGGCCGGCAGGGCCGCGGACCAATGCAGGCGCAGCAGGTCCGCCGGCAGGCCACGCGGGTCGATCAGGGACAGCGCCAAGGCGTCCAGCCCATCCACCTCGAGCAGCCAGCCGAGGCTGGCGAGGGCGGCGCGGCGGCGGGCGAGCGCCGCCGGGTCCGCCGCCGCTTCCAGCGCCACGGTGGCCACCAGCACCACCCCACCGCCAGACCCCCCGCTGCGACCGGTGATGAGGGAGGCGGGAACGGGCAGGTGGATATGCGGTGCCGGCCGGTCCCCCAGCAGTTCCGCCACCATCGCCCGCTGGCCGAGGGCTTGCAGCAACCGCTGGCCGATGACGCGCCGGGCGTGCTCGACCAGGTCCCGGTCCTGCCCGAGCGCGCCGAGCATGGTGGAAAGCCGGTCCCGGGCGATTTCGAGACGGAGGAAACCGGGCGTGGGGGTGGCGCCCTCCACCCCTTCGCTTCGCAGCAGCCCGGCGCGGCGGCGCAGCAGGCGGGTCAGCGGCAGGGCGGCGAGCCAGGCATCGAGTTCGGCCAGCGGCGGGCCGGCGACGTTCGGCGCGGGGGCGGACAGCGCCTGCCCCGCGGCGTAGCGGCGCAGCACCGCAAGGTCCCGGTCCAGCGACCACAAGCCGGTGACGGGACCGCCGAGCAGACGGTCCACCAGGGCGCGCAGCCGGGTGGCGCGGCCTTCCTCGGCGCCGACCAGCAGCAGGTCCCCGGCAGGGCCATCCACCACCGTGCCGCCTGCGGCGAGCGCGCCTTCCTGCAGCACGGCGCGGGCCACGCGCATGCGGTGCGGCGCATCCGGCGGCACCCGCAGCACAACGCGCCCGCCACCGCGCGGCGCCGCGACCGCCGCTTCCAACGGAGCCGAACCGGCGCCAGGGCTGGCGGCCGTGCTGACGGCCGTGCTGGCGGCCGGGCCGCGGCCAGGCGCGGGGGTCTCGGCCGGGTCGGTCAGTTGCAGGACGGAACCTTCGGGCATGGGTCCTGGGTCAATGGGGGGTGGAGGGCGACGCGGCCCCCCTGAGGCGCTACCCTGCCATCCCGATGCTTACCGAATTCCTAGCGCCGGCGAGCCTGCCGCCGGGTCTTCGCCTCTATGTCGTGGGGGACCCGCATGGCTGCGCCACCCGCCTCGCCGCGCTGCATGCGGCGATCGCGGAGGATGTGCGCGCCCGGCCGCCGCGGGGCGGGGTGGCCGGCGCGCTGCTGATCCATCTCGGGGATTATGTGGACCGGGGGCCAGATAGCGCGGGGGTTGTGGAACTGCTGCTCGGCGGCCCGCCGGTGCCGGGCATGGCGGTGGTGAACCTCACGGGGAACCACGAAATGATGATGCTGGCGGCCCTGTCCCCCGGGGCGCCGGCATCGGTGGTGGGGTTCTGGCTGGCCAATGGCGGTGGCGCGACGCTCGCCAGCTATGGGCTGGCGCCGGATGCGCCCGCGTCCTGGCAGGGTCTGCCAGCAGCCCACCTGGCGTTTCTCCGCGGCTGCCGGGCGAGCTTCGCGCTGGGCGGATACTTCTTCGCCCATGCCGGCATCCGCCCCGGCGTGGCGCTGGACGCGCAGGACCCGGCCGATCTCGCCTGGATTCGCGAACCCTTCCTGTCCTGGCCGGGGCGGCTGCCGGCGGTCGTGGTGCACGGCCACACCCCCTGCGCCGCGCCGGAAGTCCGGGCGCATCGGATCGGGCTCGACACCGGTGCCGTCTTCGGCGGCCCGCTGAGCTGCGCGGTGCTGGAGGAAGACCGGATCGGCTTCCTGTTCGCCTGAACGGGGCCCGCGCGCCCGCAAAGGTGACACTTTCGCGTCCCGATGCCCGCGCGTGCCTTGCGCGCCACGGCGCGGTTAGGGTAGGCCGGTGGGCATGCAAGGCCCCGCGCCCGCCGACCTTCCCACGCCCGAAATCCCGGTCGGCGAACTGACCGAGGCGGTGCGCCTGCTCAAGCGCGCCTCCGTCCTGGTGGTGGGCGACGCCATGCTTGACCGCTACGTCTATGGCCAGGTCGAACGGGTGAGCCCCGAGGCGCCTGTCGCCGTGCTGGCGGTAGAACGCGAGGTCGCGATGCCCGGCGGCGCCGGCAATGTCGTCCGCAACCTGACCGCGCTGGGGGCGGCCGTCGCCTTTGTCTCGGTGGTGGGGGACGACCAGGCGGGCAGCGACCTCACCGGGCTGATCGGCGGCCAGCCGAATGTGGAACCCTGGCTGCTGGTGCAGGGCGGGCGCGCGACGACGACGAAAACTCGCTTCATCGCCGCCGGCCAGCAATTGCTGCGGGCGGATCATGAAGTGGCGGCACCGATCCACCCGCGCCTCGCGGACCGGATGGTGCGGATCGCCGCCGATGCGGTGGCCGCGACCACGGTGATGGTGCTGTCGGACTACCAGAAGGGCGTCCTGGCCGGCGATGTCGCCCAGCGCCTGATCACCGCGGCCCGCGCCGCCGGGCGCCGCGTGGTGGTCGACCCCAAGGGCACGGATTACAGCCGCTATGCCGGGGCCGACCTCGTCACCCCGAACCGCGCCGAATTGAAGCTCGCCACCGGGATGCCGGTGGATACCGAGGAAGCCCTGGTCGCCGCCGCCCGCTTCCTGCGGGAGACCTATCGATTCGGCGCCGTGCTGGTGACCCGCAGCGAGGATGGGATGACGCTGGTGGAGGCGCATGCCATCCGCCACTTCCCGGCCGAGGCGGCCGAGGTGCATGACGTCTCGGGCGCCGGGGATACCGTGGTGGCCGTGCTCGCGGCCGGAGTCGCGGCCGGCCTTGCCATCCCGGTGGCCGCCAGGCTCGCGAACATCGCCGCCGGCATCGTCGTCGGCAAGGTCGGCACCGCGGTGGCCCGGGAAAGCGACCTGACCGATGCGCTGACGGTGGAACGCGGCGCGCTGCGCAAGGTCGTCTCCCGCGCGCAGATGGTGGAACAGGTGGAACGCTGGCGCCGCCGGGGCTGGCGCGTCGGCTTCACCAATGGCTGCTTCGACCTGCTGCACCCCGGCCATGTGCATCTGCTGGAACAGGCACGCTCCTGGTGCGACCGGCTGGTGGTCGGCGCCAATTCGGATGCCAGCGTCAAGCGCCTGAAGGGTGAGTCGCGGCCGATCCAGGGCGAGGCCGCGCGGGCCGCCGTGCTCGCCTCCCTCGCCTCCGTCGATCTCGTCAGCGTCTTCGAGGAAGACACCCCGATCGAGATCATCAAGCTGATCCGCCCCGATGTGCTGGTGAAGGGCGCGGATTACACGGTGGATGGCGTGGTGGGCGGCGATCTCGTCACGGGCTGGGGCGGGCAGGTGCGGCTCGCGCAGCTGCTGCCGGGGCAATCCACCACGGCGACGGTGGCGCGGATCAAGGGTTGAGCGCCATGGAATGGCGGGCGCTGTTCCTGGAGCGCCGCTTCGCCGAAGCGGCCTCCGTGCAGCGGCCGCATCGCAGCCCCTTCCAGGTCGATCAGGACCGCATCGTCTTCTCCCGCCCCTTCCGGCGGTTGCAGAAGAAGACGCAAGTCCACCCCCTGCCGACCAACGCGCATATCCGCAACCGGCTGGTCCATACGCTCGAAGTCGCCTCCGTCGGCCGCTCGCTCGGCTTCATGGTCGGCGATGCGCTGCGGGAGGAATTGGCCGGCATCGGCCGGACACCTGATGAGCTGGGGTATCTCGTCCAGGCCACCTGCCTCGCCCATGACATCGGCAACCCTCCCTTCGGCCATGCGGGGGAGGAGGTGATCGCCGATTGGATGGCGGAGTTCCTCGGCCGGCATCCTGGCAAGGGGCTCGATCCCGACCTCGCGCATTTCGATGGCAATGCGCAGGGTTTTCGGATCCTCACCCGCGCCGATGGGTATCGCCAGCGCGGCGGCATGCGGCTGACGCTGGCAACGCTGGCGGCCTTCCTGAAATACCCCTGGGATGCCGGGGATGACCGCGCCACGCGGGGGACGCGGCGCGGCGTGAAGTTCGGCCATTTCGCCACCGAGGCGACAGCCTTCGCGGAGGTGATGGCGGCCACCGGCCTCACCGGGCGGCACCCGGCGGTGTGGCTGATGGAGGCGGCGGATGACATCGTCTATTCGCTGGCCGACCTGGAAGACGCGGTGGAGCTGGGCATGGTGTCCTTCGCCACCTATCGCGACCTGGTCGCCCCCATCCCCGACCGCGTCGCCAGCCTCGAGCTGGAGGAGACGGAGCCGCAGAAGATCGCCTATCTGCGCGCCCGCGCCATCGGGCGGCTGATCGAGGCCTGCGTGCGCGGCTTCCTCGCCAACCGCGAAGCCATCCTCGCCGGCACCGTGCCGCACCGCGCCGGATTGCTCGACCTGTTCACGGGGGCGGATGCGGCGAAGGCGGCGGCGATCGCCACCATCAAGACCTTCAACCGCAAGACCATCTACTTCCACCCCCGCAAGATCGAGTTCGAGATCGGCGCCAAGGACGTGATCGGCAAGGCGCTGGAAGTCTTCGCCCCGGTCTGCCTCGACTTCTCCGAGGCTGGCGGGAACAAGGAAGTGCTTCGCCACCGGGACCGGCAGATCCTGTCCCTGATGCAGGATTACGAACCCCGGGCGGAGTTCAGCCCCAGCGAATGCCTGCGCTGCGCGATCGATTTCGTGGCAGGCATGACGGATGACTATGCCAGCTACCTGGCGGCGCGGCTGCGGGGGTTGGATCCATAGGGGAATAAAGGGGGCGATTCACCCCTCACCCAACCCTCTCCCCGCTGGGGAGAGGGCTTTTCGAGTCAGAGGCTTCGGGGAAGCAGGGCGAAGCCGTCCTGGTCGGGGGTTTCGGCCCAGGCGCGGAAGGGGGCGGAGGGCTCGACCCCGCCGGTGCGGAGCAGCGCCAGCCAGACATCGCAGGCCTTGATGAACTGGTTCACGCCGCAGGGCCACAGCGCCAGCGACATCGCCTCGGCCATCTTCGGCTCCGGCACCCCCTCGGCATAGGCGGTTTCCAGGTCTGCGGTCAGCGCCCATTCCTCGCCCCGCGCGGTGTGGATGCCGAGCAGAGCGAGGCGGGCGAGCGGGGCGGGCACGCCAAGGCCCGCGATCAGCGCCCCCGTGCCGTCCCGATATCCCCGCGCGGCCGGCACCTCGGGGAAGTAGCCCTGCCAGTGGCGATCGAGGAAAGCGAAGGTCTCGGCACCCCGCGCCCAGGCGACGAGGCGGAAGGCGGCCTCGGCCTGCGCGCCGGTGCCGCCGGTCTGGAAGAACAGGTTCACATGGTGGGTGCCGATATGCTCATCCGCCGCGGTCAGGATGGCGAGCCAGACGAACTCCTTCTCGAAGGCGGAGAGGTGGCGCGGCGTCAGCGTCAGCGCCTGGTACATCACGCCATAGGCATCCTGCAGGTCCGGCAGCGCGGCGGCCATCACCCCCTGATGCGCCATCAGGTAGCCGCGGCGGGCGCGGAATTCGGCCAGGCGTTCGCGGACCGCCTCGGCCGAAGGGGTGGGCGGCGCGGGGTTATTCGGCACGGATATTCGCCGCCCGGATCACCTCCGCCCAGCGGCGACGGTCCCGCGCGATGCGGGCCTCGAATTCGCCGAGCGGGCCGCCGAGGATCTCGATCCCGCCATCGATCAGCTTGGGCCGCACCTGCGGGTCGGCCAGCGCCTGGCGCAGCGCGGCGTTCCAGGCGCCGAGAATCTCCGCCGGCAGGCGCCCGGGGCCGCAGAAGCCGAACCAGTTGCTGACGTCGTACTCCGGCAACCACTGCTTGATGAGCGGCAGGTCCGGCAGGGCCGGCGCGGCGACGCCACCGCCGAAGGCCACGCCCCGCGCGCCCCCGGCGCGCACCTGGCCGAGGAATTCCGGCATGTTGCCGATCATGAAGCCGATCCGCCCGGCGACCAGGTCCGTCAGCGCAGGGGCGCCGCCGCGATAGGGCACATGGGTCATCTCCACCCCGGCCATGCGGGCGAACAGCTCCGCCGCGAGATGCGGGCTCGACCCGACCCCGGCCGAGCCGAAGGTGACGGCCTGCGGATTGGCGCGAGCATGGGCGATCAGCCCTGGCACGTCGCGGAACGGCGCATTGGGATAGGCGATCAGCAGCTTGTAGATGCCGGCGAGGCTGGCGATCGGCGTCAGGTCGTTCTCGACCGAAATCGGCATCACCATGCCCGGCAGCACCGGCGCCACGGTCAGCATCGCCATGGTCGCCAGCACCACCGTATGGCCATCCGGCGCCGCGCGGGCGCAGGCCTCGGCGGAGATCATGCCATTGGCGCCGGAGCGGGTCTCGACGATGACGTTCTGGCCCCATTGGCCGCGCAGCGATTCCGCCATCAGCCGGCACAACATGTCCCCCGACCCGCCGGGGGCGAAGCCGCAGAGGATGCGGACCTCCTTCGTCGGCTTCCAGCCCGGCTGGGCGGTGGCAAGGCTGGTGGGAAGAAGGGCCGCGCCAGCCAGGGCGGCGCGGCGGGTCAGCGGCGGGGTGTCGGGCATGGAAAGGGCCTCCCTCGTTGCGTTGTGGGGCTTCCCCGTGGGACCGGGACGCCACTGGCCGGGAACCTTACCGGCGGAATGCTGGGATACAAGGTGCGTCCTTCGCCTCCCTACTCGCTCAGCAGCGCCGCCCGGATTTCCGCCAGCCCCACCGGGTCCTGCAAGGCCGCGAGGCGCGCTGCCGCCGTGCGGGCATAGCGGTGCAGCAAGGCGCGGCGGCGGGCGGGCGCGAGCGGGTGGGCCGGCGCGTCCCGGATCAGCACGGCCTCCCGCCCATCCACCACCACCAGCCCCACCTCCTCGGGGATCAGCTCGCGCGGGAAATCGAGATCGACGGCGAAGAACAGACGGTCGCAATACTCCCGGTATTCCGGCCATTTGGCATCCGTGAGGAAATCCCGCGGGCCGGACTTCACCTCGAGGATCGCGAAGCCGCCATCCGGCAGCAGCGCCAGGATATCGGCACGGCGGCCGCTCGGCAGCGGCATCTCCCGCACCGGGGCCCAGCCGCGGAGCGCGCAGAACAGGGTGGCGGCGCGGCAGATGGCGAGGGTGCGGTCGGGGAAGGTGAGGCTCATCGCCTCATGTTCGCGCTTCGTTCAGGGCGCCGTCAACCGCCCTTGCTTAGCCGACCTGGTCGAGCCCGGCGCGGATGCGGGCGAGATCGGCCGGCGCGGGGGTGAGCAGCCCGTGGCGGAGGAAGAAATCGAGCAGCACGAGGTTGACGTTGAACTTGATGCGGTCGCGTTCGGCCACTTCCCGCATCACGGTGGCGGCGGGCAGCAATTCGAAGCGCTCCACCTCCCCATCCTGGGGCTCCGGAACGAAGCCTTCCGGCAATTCCAGGTCGTAGCAATGCAGCACGTCCCGCCGCAGCCCATCGCCCGTCATCATGACGTAGGAGACGCGGCCGGCGAAGGTCGCGGTGGCCGCGAGCTCGGGTGGGATGGAGGCTTCCTCCGCCGCTTCCTTCACCAGCGTCTCGACCGGGGAGAGCCCGGCGGGGATGCCCCCGGCGACGATGTGGTCGAGCTGGCCGGGATAGGTGGATTTCGCCTTCGATCGCCACGCCATCCAGAGATGCGGGCCATCGGCGCGGCGGACGAAGCCGTTGACGTGCACGCCCTGGGAGATGATGCCGAAGGCCGGCAGGGCGCCACGGTCGATCTGGGCGAGGACGGGGCCCTCGGCCCCGTCACGGACATCGAAGGCCTCGCCTCGGAAGGGCAGGTGGCCGCGCCCGGAAAGGCCCTTGACGGCGGTGGCCAGCGCCTCGCTGCGGGCGCCCGGCGCGCGCAGCCGCCCGGCCAGCGCCACGCCGCGGTCATCGAAGTGGAATTCGCGGGGATAGAAGGCCAGCGCCCGGGCGACCTCCGCCCGCAGCCAGCCCACCTGCCGGTCGCCGATGCGCAGGGCGATCAGCCCACCCGGGGAGGCGATGTTGTTGCACGCAGCGATGTGCCGCTCGAACATTGAAAGATCGGGCGGGAGCGTGTCTGGTGCGGGCATGCGCCCCTGTAGCGCGTGTGGCGCATGACGGGGAAGGCGGCTTGCCTGTTTCAACGGGACCGGTCAGGCACCAGTTGAGCGAGAGATTTTCCCGGAGCCTCCCCTTGTCCAAGCCGCCGACGGCGGAGCGCAGCCATCTGCGCACGCTTGCCCATCTGATCCCCTATCTCTGGCCGGTGGGGGAGGCCGGCTTGCGGGCGCGCGTCGTCATCAGCTTCCTGCTGCTGCTGGCGGGCAAGGCGACGAGCGTGCTGGTGCCGATCGCCTTCGCCCGCGCGGTGGATGCGCTGGCGCCGCAGGCGGTGGCCCAGGCCGGGATGGCGGCGGTGCCCATTGCGCTGGTGATGGGCTATGGCCTGGCCCGCCTGTTGTCCTCCGGCTTCAACGAAGCGCGGGACGCGGTCTTCACCAAGGTGCAGGGCCGCGCGATGCGGCGGATCGGGCTCAGCGTGTTCCAGCACCTGCACGCGCTGTCGCTGCGCTTTCACCTGGACCGGCAGACCGGCGGGCTTTCCCGCGTGCTGGAACGCGGCACGCGCGGCATGACCTTCGTGCTCGACTTCCTGCTGTTCAACATCTTCCCCACCATCCTCGAGATCCTGATGGTGGCGCTGATCCTCTGGGGGCTGTTCGACGTTTCCTTCAGCTTGGTGATCATGGCGACGGTCGGCGTCTATATCGCCTACACCCTGTCCTTCACCGAATGGCGCCTGCGCTTCCGCCGCGCGATGAATGAGACGGATACCGAAGCCAACACCCGCGCCGTCGACAGCCTGCTGAACTACGAGACGGTGAAGTATTTCGGCAATGAGGCGCATGAGGCGCGGCGCTATGACGCCAGCCTCGAACGCTATGAGCGCGCCTATGTCCGCAGCGAGGTCAGTCTCAACGGGCTGAATTTCGGCCAGCAGTCGATCATCGCCATCGGGCTGACGCTGGTGATGCTGATGGCAGCCCATCGGGTGGCGGCGGGGCAGATGTCGGTCGGCGACTTCGTGATGGTCAACACCTACATGATCCAGCTGTTCCAGCCGCTGAACATCCTCGGCTTCGCCTATCGCGAGATCAAGCAAGGCCTGACCGACATGGAGGCGATGTTTCGCCTGATGCGGGAGGAACGCGAGGTCGCGGACGCGCCGGATGCGAAGGCCTTGCGCGTCGAAGCCGGGGAAGTGCGGTTCGAGGATGTGCATTTCGGCTATCGGGCGGACCGGGAGATCCTGAAGGGCGTGTCCTTCACCGTGCCGGCGGGGCGCACGCTGGCGATCGTCGGGCCGACGGGGGCGGGGAAATCCACCATCTCCCGCCTGCTGTTCCGCTTCTACGATGCGAATGGCGGGGCGGTGAAGATCGATGGCCAGGATGTGCGGGGCGTGACGCAGGACAGCCTGCGGGCGGCGATCGGCGTGGTGCCGCAGGATACCGTGCTGTTCAACGATACCATCCGCTACAACATCGCCTATGGCCGCCCCGGCGCCAGCCAGCCGGAGATCGAGGCCGCCGCGAAGCTCGCCCAGGTGCATGATTTCGTGCTCCGCCTGCCCGATGGCTACGACACCAAGGTGGGCGAACGCGGCCTGAAGCTTTCGGGCGGCGAAAAGCAGCGGGTCGCCATCGCACGGACGCTGCTGAAGGACCCGCGGTTGCTGATCCTCGATGAGGCGACGAGCGCGCTGGACACCAGGACGGAGCAGGAAATCCAGGCGGCGCTGGGCGATGCCGCGCGCGGGCGCACCACGCTGGTGATCGCGCATCGGCTGTCCACGGTGGTGGAGGCGGATGAAATTCTTGTGCTGCAGGATGGCCAGGTGGCCGAACGTGGCTCCCACCCCGCGCTGATCGCGGCGGACGGGCTCTATGCCGCCATGTGGCGCCGGCAATCCGAGGCGGTGGCAGCGGCGGAGGCCGCGGCGGCCGCGGCGGCGCAACTGGCCGCGGCGGGACTCGGGCCGGACCCGCAGCCGGGCTGAAAAGACCCAGCAACCCGGCTGAAAAGACACAGCCGTGACAGAGGCGCCCCGCCGGGGCTTTCGCTCGGCGGGGCGCCTGCCTATGTCGGAATGGATTGAGGAGGCCATCGCATGCAGTTCGACCCCCAGGGCGTGGCCCCGGAGGATCTCAGCCACGCCGGTTCGGTGGTGGACAAGGCCATCGAATACATGATCGAGCAGGGGATCGCGCCGATTTCCATCGCCTCCGCCCTGCTGGGCGGGTCGCTGGGAATGCTGGCGCGCAGCATGGATGACCGGGCGGTGGCCGGCGTGCTGCGGTCCGCCCTCGCTTCGGTCGAGGGTGGCGAATTGGCGGCCATGCGGGGCGGCGCCAGCATGCCGACGGCGGCCAATCTGT
>CANJXD010000017.1 GCA_947478535.1 Acetobacteraceae bacterium | reverse complement strand
TGGCGTGGCGTGGCGTGCAGGCGGGGGATGTCATCTCCGTCCCCGCCGGCACCATCCACGCGCTCGGCGCCGGCCTTGTCGTGGCGGAGGTCCAGCAGAACAGCCACGCGACCTTCCGGCTGTTCGACTATGGCCGGCCGCGGCCGCTGCATATCGAGGATGGCGTCGCCGCGGCCGATGCCGGCCCCGCCCGGGCACAGGAAGCACCCTCCGCTCTCGGCGCCGGCCGCACGCTGGTCGAGGCCAACCGCCACTTCATCGCGGAACGCATCGAGCTGCCCGCCGCGTCGTCCTGGCAACTCAGCGCCCGGCAGGAAAGCTGGCTGCTGGTGGTGCGGGGCAGCGCCACCATCGCCGGCCACGACGCCATGATCGGCGAGGCGCTGTTCATCGAAGCCGATTCCATCGCCATCGCGCCCGGCCCCGATGGGCTCACCGCGCTGGTTGCCTATCCCGGCCCCGTGCAGCGCGATCTGCTCGTGCAGGCCAGCGCCGTGCCGATGCGTGCAACCGTGGCGGCAGCTTCACTCCAGCAGCAGGGACAGGCCGCATGAACCGCCTCGATCGCATCGCCTTCGTCGGTAATTCGCTGCCACGTCGCTGCGGCATCGCCACCTTCACCAATGACCTGCACCAGGCCATCACTACGGCGCAGCCGGCGCTGCAGGCGGGGATCGTCGCCATCAATGATCATGGCCGCCACTACGATTACCCGCCCAGCGTCGATCACGAGATCATGGATGACCGCCTCGAGGATTATCGGGACGTCGCCGATGTGCTGAATGCGGAGCGGACGCAGATCGTCAGCCTCCAGCATGAATTCGGCATCTTCGGCGGCGATGCGGGCAGCCATGTCGGCGCGTTGCTGGGGCGCCTGACCATGCCGGTGGTGACCACGCTGCACACGGTGCTGGAGAAGCCGAGCGAGGCCCAGCGCCTGGCGATGCAGACCGTGATCCGCGCCTCCGCCCGGCTGGTAGTCATGGCGGCGAAGGGGCGGGACCTGCTGCGCCGCGTCTATGGCGTGCCGGCCGAGCGCATCGAGATCATCCCGCACGGCATCCCGGATTTTCCCTTCGTCGAACCGGATGAGGCGAAGACCCGCCTCGGCTTCGCCGGCAAGCCGGTCATCCTCACCTTCGGGCTGCTATCGCCCAGCAAGGGCATCGAAGTCGTCATCGATGCCATGCCGCGCGTGCTGAGAAGTTGCCCGGATGCGGTCTATATCGTGCTGGGCGCGACGCATCCGAACCTGGTCCGCCAGCATGGGGAATCCTATCGCGAAAGCCTGGTGGCCCGCGCCTGCGCGCTCGGGGTGCAGGACAACGTCATCTTCCTCGACCGCTTCGTCGACCTGGAGACGCTGCTCGGCTTCATCTCGATGTGCGATGTCTATGTGACACCCTATCTGCACGAACAGCAGATGACATCGGGGACGCTGGCCTACAGCTTCGGGCTCGGCAAGGCGGTCGTCTCGACGCCCTATTGGCATGCGCGGGAATTGCTGGCGGATGGCGCTGGCGTGCTCGTGCCCTTCAACGATGCGCCGGCGATCGGCGATGCCGTGGCCGGGCTGCTGACGGATGAGGCGCGGCGCCTGGCGATGCGGCGCAACGCCCATGCGAACAGCCGCGCGATGACCTGGCCGCGCACGGCCGAACGCTACCTCGCCCTGTTCGAGACCGTGCGGCGGGAGCATCGCGCGACGATGGTCGCCCAAACTTCCGCCAGGTTGCGCCCGCTCACCGCCGGGGCGCCCGACCGTGCCGCGCTGCCGGTGACGCGCACCGATCACCTGCTGGCGATGTGCGACGATACCGGCCTGTTCCAGCACGCCGTCCATGCAGTGCCGGATCGGTCGCATGGCTACTGCGTGGATGACAATGCGCGCGCGCTGCTGCTGGCCTGCGCGCTGGCTGCGCCGGGGGAAGACAGCCTGCCGGATCCGCTTCCCGCGCACTTCGCCTCCTTCGTGCAGCATGCGTGGAACCCGGACCAGGCGCGCTTCCGCAACTTCATGGGCTTCGACCGGCGCTGGCTGGAAGAACGCGGGTCCGAGGACAGCCACGGCCGCACGCTCTGGGCGCTGGGGGAAGCGGCGCGCGCCGATGCCAGCCCTTCCCGCCGTCGCTGGGCCATCGGGCTGTTCGCCCAGGCCCTGCCGAGCACCGAGGCCTTCCATTCGCCGCGCGCCTGGGCCTTCACCCTGCTGGGCCTCGAAGGCTATTGCGCCGTCATGCCCGGCGATGCGCAGGCGCACCGGCTGCGGCGCCTGCTGGCCGCGCGCATCGCCGGGCTGCTGGCGCGCTGTGCAACGGCCGATTGGGTGTGGTTCGAGGATGGCCTCGCCTATGACAATGCTCGCCTGCCGCAGGCGCTGATCCTGGCCGGGGCGGCGCTCGGCGTGCCATCCTTCGTCGCGGATGGGCTGCGGTCCCTGCGCTGGCTGGTGGCGGTGCAGACCACGCCGGCGGGGCTGTTCCGGCCGGTCGGCACGGATGGGTTCGGAGAATTGCGGCGGCGACCGCGCGCCTTCGACCAGCAACCCGTCGAAGCCTGCGCCACCATCGCCGCCTGCCGCGCCGCGTGGCGGGAGGATGGCGACCCCGCCTGGACCACCGCGGCGGAGAGCGCCTTCGCCTGGTTCATGGGCCGGAACGATCTGTCCATGCCGTTGGTGGATGCCGAGACCGGCAGTTGCCGGGATGGCCTGCACGCCGACCGTCCGAATGAGAACCGTGGCGCTGAATCCGTGCTATCGTATCTGCTCGGCCTGACGGATATCCGCCAGTTGCGCCGCGAGAGCGCCGAGAGGGCCGCCCCGGCGGTGGCCGTGCCGGCTCAGATGGCCTGAACGCCGCGACGCGTCATCCACGACCTAGGGGCACGCCTTGTCCAACAATACCTTCCTGAACCGGCAGGCCTCAGCCCTGCGGCCAGATCCTGGCCGCGTTTTGGTCCGTCCGTTCCGGCCCGCCACCGAACCGCGCGACCTGAACCCGACCGACAAGACCCGCGCGAACCACATCGTGGAGCGCGTGCTGGCGCTGGATGAGGAGACCGCGTCTCGGCAACTGGCGGAGGTGGTGGCGAATTTCGAGGGACGCCACCGTGACCTCATGCGCAGCTGCGAGGAGCGCGCGGATGAGATGGAGGCGACCTTCCAGCACCACTGCCTCTTCACGCGGCTGCAGCACCGGCTGGTCGGCGCCTATTTCCTGCATGAATACTCCTTCGAGGCGGCGGCGCTGTTCAACCCGAGCATCGTCTCGCACCCCGACCAGAGCCGGGCTGCCTCGGGGGCGCGCCGCTTCGTCCTGTCGCTGCGCGCGGTGGGGGAGGGCCACATCTCATCGCTGACCTTCCGCGCCGGGCTCATCACCGCGGATGGCAGCGTGCTGCTGGACCCCAGCGCGCGGCTGGCCGCGATGCCTACGGTGACCAGCCGCATGACCGGCGCCTATGGCGACACGGTGGAGGTCACCTTTCCCCCGGACAGCGACATCAGCGAACGCGTGATCTTCCCGATCACCGAAGCCCAGTCGAACGGGATCGAGGATGCGCGCTTCGTCATGTTCGAGGAGGACGGCCAGCGGACCTACTACGCCACCTATACCGCCTATAGCGGCCGCTCCATCCGCTCCGAGCTGATGGAGACGACGGATTTCCTGACCTTCCGGATGACGCCGCTGCAGGGCACCGCGGTGCGCAACAAGGGGATGGGTTTGTTCCCCCGCAAGATCAACGGTCAGTTCGCCATGATCGGGCGGCAGGACAATGAAAGCCTCTACCTGATTCGCTCCGACGACCTGTTGAACTGGGACGGCGGCCTGCCGATCCTGAAGCCGTGCTACCCGTGGGAATTCGTGCAGATCGGCAATTGCGGCGCGCCGATCGAGCTCGATGAAGGCTGGCTGTTGCTGGCGCATGGTGTCGGCGCGATGCGGAAATACTCCATCGGCGCGGCGCTGCTGGACAAGGCGGACCCGTCCCGGGTCCTTGCGCGCTCCGCCGAGCCGCTGGTGCGCCCGGATCCGTCTGAGCGCGACGGCTATGTGCCGAACGTCGTCTATACCTGCGGCGCGATGCGCCACCGCGACCTCATCATCCTGCCCTATGCCGTCAGCGATACCTTCTCGACCTTCTCGACCATGCCGATCGACGCGCTGCTGGCCAGCCTCACCCGGGATTGAACGGCGCGGGCGGGCGTCGCGGTTCGAGCCCTGCGAAAAGCGGTGCGACATCATCGAGGCGGTCGAGCCGCAGCACCGTCTCGATCGTCGCCTCGGCCTGGCTGGCGGTCAGCGTATCGCGTGTATTGGCCAGGAACTTGCCGATGATGTCGTGGGCCGGGATGGGGTTGGCGCGGGTGCCGCGCATATCGTCGATGCGATGCGTCAGAACGCGCCCATCCCGCAGCGTGACGGAGACCTCGCCGCCGGACCGCGTGGCTTCCGTCGCCGGGTCATCCTCATGCACCACCAGATCCGCCACCGCGTTGATGACGGGGTCGCGCAGGCTGGCCTCCGCATAGGCGTCCTTGTCCATGCGGCCGAGCACCAGGGCTTCCGCCAGCGTGTGCTGCAGGCTGATGCGGCCATGCCAGGTGGTGGCGGGGCGGCGCTTGTCGGCGACGGGCTCGCACACCGTGGCGAAGGATCGCCGGCCGATCCGGCAGGTGACGGCGGCGATGTCGCCCGGCGCGAAGCCGTGGGTCGCGCGGAGCGACAGCGCGCATTCGATATGGGGCATCATCGTGAAGGCGCAGGGGTGCAGCTTCGGCGCGATGTTCAGCACCTCCCACCGCTCCCCCAAGGCATCAAGCAGCGCGCCGAAGCGCAGATCCTCCCTGCCCTGGACATGGCTGCGGAACCAGCCGAAGCGCCCGTCGAAGACCGGCCCTGGGCCGGAGATGCCGGCCTCCGCCAAGGCCACCGCGCGCAACGCCCCGGTGGCGGCGAAGCCCACATGCATCATCTTGGTCGAACTGCCATCCTCGAAGGAGGCATTCAGCCCGGCCGAGAGGCTGCCCGCCGCGCCGATGGCATCGGCGATGACGGGCGCCGCCAGCCCGCGCAGCCGCGCCAGCGCGTGCACCGCGCCGAACACGCCGAATACGGCGGTGGGGTGGAACCCCAGCGTGTGCAGCCGCACCGGGGTGATGCGGCCGAGCCGGCAGGCCAGCTCGCTGCCCAGCAGCACGGCCTCGATCAGCCGCCGGCCGGGCAGCCCGTGCCGCTGGGCTTCCGGGAAGGCGACGGAGACGCAGGGGGCGGTGGGGTGGATGAAGCTTTCGATGTGGGTGTCGTCGAATTCCAGCACCGCCGTCATCACGCCATTCACGAAGGCCGCGGTCATCAGCGAGGTGTCCTCCGCCGCGCCGAGGATGCGCGCGCCGGTGCCTTGATCGACCACGATGGAGGCGCGCCGCGCCGCTGCCACCAGGGGCAGCGGGCTTGCCGCCAGCATCACCCCGATCAGGTCCAGCACCCGCAGCTTCGTGCTTTCCACCACCTCCGGCGGGATCTGCGCGAAGGTCAGCCCGGCCGCCCATGCCGCCGAGCGGGCGTTGAGATCACCACTCATTCCGCCGTGATCCCGTTGGCGCGGATGATGGCCCCGAACTGGCGGTTATCTTCCAGCAGATCCTCCGCGAGTTGCGCCGATGTGCGGAAATTCGGCACCACGCCGACGCGGCCCAGGCGGTCCAGGAAGGCGGCGTCGCGCAGCATCGCTTCCACATGGCCGGCCAGCAGTGCCACGATATCCGGCGGCAGGCCGGGCGGGCCCATCAGCGCCTGCCAGCCGGATGTCCGCACGCCGGGGTAGCCGAGCTCAGCCAGGGTCGGGATATCCGGCAGTTGCGGCAGCCGCCGGTCCCCCACCGCGGCCAGCCCGCGCAGCCGTCCCTGCTGGACATGCTGGATCACGCCGGTGTCGATCATGAAATCCACATCCCCGCTCAGCATCGCCTGCACCGCGGGGGCGGAACCGCGGAACGGGATGTGCTGGGCCTCGATCCCGGCCTCGCGCCGGAACATTTCCGTCATCACATGCAGGGTGGACCCGATGCCGGCGGAGCCGTAGTTCAGCCGCCCTGGATTGTGCCGGCCATACTCCACCAGCCCGCCCAGGGAGGTGACAGGCAGCCCCATTCGCACCGCCAGCAGCCGCTGGGCTGCGCTGAGAGTCGCGATGGCGGTGAAGCCGGCCACCGGATCGTACCCGACATTGCCGAGATGCGGCAGGATGGCGAACAGAGCATTGCCGGCGAGCAGCGTGGTGTAGCCATCGGGCGCGGCGCGGTTGACGGCGCGCGCCGCGATGGCGCCACCGGCGCCGCCCTGGTTTTCCACCACCACCGGCACACCGAGCCTTGCCGACAGGGCTTCCGCCACCAGGCGCCCGACTAGGTCCCCCGTGCCGCCGGCGGCGTAGGCGACGATCAGGCGCATCGGACGGTCCGGGAAGGCGGCGCGGGCGGGGGCGGCCGCGAAGGCGGCGCCCAGCATCAGGCCGAGCAGCAGGCTCCATCGGCGGATCGGCATGGCGGGGCGTTCCTTTCTTGTCTCCCGCTGCCGAGACTAGCGCCTGCGGTAGCCCATGGCCCGACAATCTCGCAGGGTTCCGGATGTCGGAAAGGCCGCACCGACGAAGCCCCGCCTTGCCGCCCGCGCGCCGCGGCGGGATAGTCCCGGCACAGCGCCACCCCAAGGAAGGCTTGAGATGGAAGACCGTCTGCCGCGACCGGCGCAGGCCAGGCTCGATCTGATCGAGGGCATCAAGGGCCTGGTCGCCGGGCGCTTCACCCCGGCGCTGCGCCAGCGTTACGAAGCCTGGGCCGCCGGCCGGCCCGAGGCCGTGCTGCGTGACCGCGCGACCATCGCCGCGCGCTTCGCCACCGATCCCGTCTATCAATCCGGCCGTGGCCTCGCGCGCATCAGCCAGGAGGCGATGTGGGACACCATCCGTCGGGGGTTCGAGCCGAACCGCGCCGCGCTGGAAGCGGCGCTCGCGGCGGGGCCGCGCGGCCCGGACGTGACGCTCGCGCTGGATGCTGCGCTGCCGCTGCCGGGCTATTTCACCGATACCGAATTCCATCTGCAATGCGGCGGCTTCGCCACGGAAAACCTTGCCGGACTGATCTATGAAACCGGCGTCGCCGCCTATTCCATGCATCGCTACGGCCGCGCGATGGATGAGATGGGCAAGGCCACGCTGGCCGCGCTGCCGAAGCGCGATTACCGGCGCATCCTCTATCTCGGCTGCGGCCCGGGCTACAAAGGCTATCCGATCCAGGATGCCTTCCCGGACGCCGAATTCCACGCTGCCGATCTCAGCGCGCCGATGCTGCGCTACGCCGCGCAGCGGGCCGAACGCCACGGCCGCCGGATGCATTTTCACCAGACGAACGCGGAACGCACCGGCTTCCCGGATGGCCATTTCGACCTGATTTTCTGCGTGCTACTGCTGCATGAATTGCCGCTGGCCGCCATCCGCAATGTGGTGCGGGAGGCGCAGCGGCTGCTCGCCCCCGGCGGCCTCTTCGCCAATGTCGAACTGCCGAGCTACGCGGCGGTGGACCCGCTCAGCGCGTGGCTGCTGGACTGGGACAGCGACCACAATGGCGAACCCTTCTGGCGCGATTACCACGAGCTCGACCTGGCCGCGCTGTATCGTGATTCAGGCTTCGTGGATGTCGGCACGGCGGAACAGGTCGGCTCTGGTGGGCGGGATGCGAAGGCCTATGCCGGGCGCTTTCGCTATCACATCACCCTTGGCAGCAAGGCGGGTGCGTGATGGGCAGCGATTTCGACCACTTTGCCGATCTCTCGAAGACCGACCTGATGCGCGTCGTCATGGCGCTTGCCGCCGAAACCCACGCCTTGCAGGACCGGCTGGCGGCGCTGGAAGCGCTGCTGGCGGCGCGGGGCCAGGACCTCTCGGCGCTCGATGCACCAGCCGATCCGGCGGCGCTCGACCCCGAGCGTCGCCAGCGTGTGGCAGCCTTCACCGACCGGGTGTTCGGCAGGCTGCTGCCGGAAGGCGGCTGACCTTCAGGCGCGATAATCGTCGCCTGGCGTCTCCACCAGCCGCAGGCAGGACTGCCAGAAGAAGGCGTAGTGTTCCGCCGGCAGGCGCACGAACTGCGCCTGGGTGTGTTCGCACACCTCCTTCGGCGGCAGCACCAGCTCGGCATTGCCGGACATCGCCTTGATCTGCGATTGGCAGGCGCGTTCGAGGTAGTAGATGGTGTGGAACGCCTCCGCGATCGTCTTGCCGGCGGCGAGCAGGCCGTGATTGTGCAGGATCATCGCCTCGCAATCGCCGAGGTCCTGCGCCAGCCGATCACGTTCCTCGAGATTGTACGCAATGCCCTCATAGCCGTGATAGGCGAGCCTGCCGTAGAATTTCAGCGCATGCTGCGACAGCGGCAGCAGGCCCTGCTTCTGCGCGGAGACCGCGATGCCGTCGGCGGTATGCGTGTGGATGACGCAGGCAAGCTCCGGCCGCGTCATGTGGATGGCCGAATGGATGGTGAAGCCGGCGGCATTGACGCGGAAGGATCGGCGTTCCTCCGCCTCCTCCACGATGCGGCCCTCGCAATCCACCTTCACGAGGTCCGAAGCGCGCATTTCATGGAACAGCACGCCGTAGTGGTTGATCAGGAAGTGATCGTGCGAGCCCGGCACGCGCGCCGTCAGATGGGTGTAGATGATGTCGGTCATGCGGAAATGCGCGAGCAGGCGATACAGCGCCGCCAGGTCGCACCGCACGGCCCATTCCTCCGCGCTGCAACCGGGCAGGGGGATGGGCTTCATCGCCATGGTCATCGGACGGAACCTCAGGATCGGGGAGCCGACGATCCGGTGCGGCAGGGGGCCTGTCAAGCATTGTGGCGCCTTGCGGAAGGGGCTGGCTCGGTGCTGTTATCCCGCCAGTAAGTTGCCCGAGGGAATTCCGCATGAGCCTGTCCCGCCGCGGCCTCGTCGCCGCCGCATCACTGGCGCCGATGGGCGCGAGCCTTCTCTCCGCCGGTCCCGCGCAAGCCCAGGCGCCGGCCCGCACGCTGGTGCTGGCGATGAGCACGACGCCGCGCGGCTTCGATACCGATGTCTGGGTGCCCGGCCAGATCGAAAGCGCGGTCAACATCTACGAAGGCCTGCTGCGCCACCCGATGGTGATGCTGCCCGATGGCAAGCGGGAGCTGGACCTGACGCGCTTCGAGCCGCATCTCGCGGAAAGCTGGACCGTCTCCGAGGATGGGCTGGACTACGTCTTCAAGCTGCGCCGCGACGCGAAAAGCCCCTTTGGCAACACGATCTCCGCCGATGACGTGGTCTGGACCTATCAGAAATCAGACCGCCAGCGCCGCACTGGCCTGTTCATGCGCAACGTCTCTCGCATCACCGCGGTGGAGAAGGTGGCGGAGGACCAGGTGCGCTTCCGGCTGACCACGCCGAACCGCATCTTCCTCAATGTCGTGGCGCTGCACATCCCCGCGATCTTCGACAGCACGGAGGCGAAGCGCCACGCGACGGAGGAAGACCCCTTCGCCACGCGCTGGCTGGCCGTGAATACGGCGGGCTACGGCCCCTATCACCTGCAGGAATTGCGCGCCGGCCAGCAGGCGGTTTTCGTCACCAATCCGAACTATCCCTTCCCCGCACCCTACTTCAACCGCATCATCTGGCGCGAGGTTCCCTCCCCGGCCTCCCGCGTCGCGCTGGTGCGGGCAGGGCAGGCGCACTACGCGGAACAGATCCCGCTGCAACAGCTCGTGGATCTGCAGCGCGACCGCAACGTGAATGTGGAAACCGTGCCCGGCACGGCCAGCGCCACCGTGCGGATGAACCCGCGCCTCGCGCCCTTCGATGATGTGCGCGTGCGCCAGGCCGTCGCCCATGCCACGGACTATGAGGCTATCGGCAGTGCCGTGTTCCTGAACCTCGGCATCCGATCGCGCTCCGTGCTCGCGCCGAAAATCCCAGGCTTCGCCGAGACCTTCCGCTACGAGACGAATTACGACCGCGCCCGCGCCCTGCTCGCCGAAGCCGGCCATCCCAACGGCCTCGACATCACGCTTGAATACAGCAGCAACTGGTGGTTCGAGGAGGCGGTCGCCCTGCAGATGCAGGCCTCCCTCGCCCGCGCCGGCATCCGCGCGACGCCGAAGCGCCTGCCCGCGACGGAGATGACGGCGCGCCGCGCGGTGAATGTCTGGTCGCTGCCCTTCTTCACGCATTGGGCCGCGAGCTTCGTGGCGGACCCTTCGTACAACCTTTTCCTTTCCACCCACAGCCAGGGCGGTTCCAACGTCAATGGCAATAATGATCCGGAACTGGATCGCCTGATCGAGGCCTCCATCGGCGAACGCGACGAGACACGCTGGCTCGACCTGGTCCGCCAGGCGCAGCAGCGGCAGGCGGATTACGCGACGATCGTGGAGCTGTTCCTGCCGGGCACGAGCGAGGTCTTCCGTCGCGGCGTCAACGGCTATGTCTGGCACCCGCACAACCGCGTCGTCTGGAAGTTCCTGACCGGCGAGGGCTGAGCCCGTGCCGACGAGGCTCGTCGTCTGGGCGCGCATCCAGCCCGAGCTGCTGCTGGAGGAAGCGCGGCGCCAGCTCGGCGGTGGTGCCGTCCTGGCCAGTTCCGTCGCGGAGATGGCGGCGGCGTTGCGGGACGGGGCGGAGATGCTGGTGCTGTCGGATGCCGCCTATACGGCGGAGGCCGCGGCCGCGCTGCGGGACCATGCCAGAGAGCTGCGCTGGATCCAATGCGTGACGACGGGCACGGATCGCATGCAGCGCTTCGGCGTGCCGCCCGGCGTCATCGTCAGCAATGTCGGCGATGCCTTCGCCCCCGCGGTCGCCACCCATGCCGTGGCGCTGCTGCTGGCCCTGCAGCGCCGCCTGCCGCGGACGATGGACGCCCAGGCGGCCCGGCATTGGGACCGGGAGGTCGCGATGGGTGCGTGCATCCCGCTCGGCCAGCGCGCGGTGGTGCTCGGCTTCGGCCCGATCGGGCAGGAGATCGCCCGGCTGCTGCTGGCCTTCGGCATGCAGGTCACCGCCGTCTCGCGCTCCGGCGCGCCGCATGCGCTGGTGCCCGTGCTGCCGGCGGACCGGCTGGATGACGCGCTGGCGGAGGCGGATGCGCTGGTCCTCGCCGCACCGCTGACGGCGGAGACGGCGCTGATCATCGACGCACCGCGCCTCGCGCGATGCAAGCCCGGCCTGCTGCTGGTGAATATCGGCCGCGGTGGCCTGGTGGATCAGCCCGCGCTCGCCACCGCGCTGCGGGAGGGTCTGGTCGGCGGCGCCGCGCTCGATGTCGCGGAGCCGGAGCCGCTGCCGGCGGATGATCCGCTCTGGCAGGCGCCGAACCTCATCATCACGCCGCATGTCGCGGGGCTCGCGGCGGGGGTTTCGATGCGCCGCATCTGCGATGTGCTGGGCGACAATCTCCGCCATATCCTGGCGGGGCGGGACCCGGCCCACGTGGTCCTGCGCGGCGCCTGATGGCCGCCCGCGCCGCGCGGTGGTAAGGGGACGACGCTTCCGGCTGCCATTCCCGCGCGGCCGCGCAAGGGATGCGCCGTGAAGAATGCCGCCAGCCACGCCGATGCGACGGCGCCAGGCCAGGATTTCGAGATCTTCCTCGCCTGCGCGCCGGGGTTGGAACCGGTGCTGGCGGAGGAAGTGCGCGGCAAGGGGTTCAAGCAGCCGAAGGTGGTGCCGGGCGGTGTCATCACCCGGGGTGGATGGCCGGAGGTCTGGCGCGCCAATCTGTGGCTCCGCGGTGCCGGCCGCGTGCTCGCCCGCTTCGCCAGCTTCCGCGTCGTGCACCTCGCGCAGCTCGATGATCGCGCGCGCCGCATTCCCTGGGGCACGGTGCTGCGCGCCGACATGCCCTTCCGCGTCGAGGCCTCCTGCGCTGGCTCCCGCATCTATCACAGCGGCGCGGCCGAACAGCGCATCGCCACCGCGATCCGCGAGACACTCGGCGCGCCGGAAGCGCCGGAAGCGCCGGAAGCGCCGGATGCGGCTGTCGTCATCCGGGCGCGGATCGAGAAGGATCTCTGCACGATCAGCATCGATACCTCGGGCGAATTGCTGCACAAGCGTGGCTACAAGGAGGCGGTCAACGCTGCCCCGTTGCGGGAGACGATGGCCGCGCTGTTCCTGCGGCAATGCGGCTATGATGGGCAGGAACCCGTGCTCGATCCGATGTGCGGCTCCGGCACCTTCGTCATCGAGGCGGCGGAGATCGCGGCGCGGCTCAATCCGGGCCGGCAGCGCGCCTTCGCCTTCGAGAGCCTCGCCACCTTCGATGCGGCGGCCTGGCAGCGCATGCGCGCCGTGGCCAGCGCGCGCATCCCGGCCGCGCGCTTTTTCGGCAGTGATCGCGACGCCGGCGCGATCGCGATGAGCCGCGCCAATGCCGGGCGCGCCGGCGTCGCCGACTACACCGAGTTTCGCCAGGCCCCGATCAGCGATATCGCCCCACCACCCGGGCCGCCGGGGCTTGTCATCGTCAACCCGCCCTATGGCAACCGGCTGGGAGACGGGAAGCCGCTGCTGCCGCTCTACAGTGCGCTCGGCCAGGTGTTGCGCAGCCGCTTCGCGGGATGGCGCGTCGGCCTGCTGACGACGGAGCCGACGCTGGCCTATGCGACCGGCCTACCCTTCCTGCCGAACACCGCACCGGTGCCGCATGGCGGGCTGCGCGTGTCGCTGTTCCGCACCGGGCGGCTGCCCTGACGCGGCCGATTGGGGCCTTCAGGGTCCTACTGTCAACATTTGGGCGGACCGCCTGAACAGCAGACCGCGATGGCCCCTTTACGACCGCCGCCGGTCTGGCAATATGGCGACAAGTGTTGACAGTTTTCCTGTCAGCCGTCACCAAACGCACCAGGGTGGTGCCCGGGCAACGGGCGCTGCGACCGTAGGGGGAACCGCCATGGCGGATGCAGATCTCGCCGCTGATGTCATCGTCGTCGGCTGCGGTGCCGCCGGCCTTTCCGCCGCCGTCGCGGCGCGGCAGGGCGGCGCCCGCGTCATCGTGCTGGAACGCTCCCCCGAAGCCGAGCGTGGCGGCAATACCCGCTACACCGGCGCCTGGATGCGGATGGCAAGCGAGGAGCGCGTCTCCGACGATTTCATGGAGCATCTGATCGAGAATGCCGGCCCGCCGCTCGATCCCTCTCTGATCCACGAGGCGTCCGGCGCGTGGCAGAACTGCCCTGGCATCCTGAGGTCGATGAGCTTCGTCGATCCCGAGGTCGTCACCACCTTCGCGGAGGAAGCGCCCCCCACCATCGCCTGGCTCAAGGGCTTCGGCCTGCGCTTCGCGCGCCTCGAAGTGCCCTTCATGACCAGCGTGCAGCCGCGCATGGCGCCAACGGGCGGCGGGCTCGCGCTGGTCGAGGCGATGGCCGCCGAATTCGAAAGGCTGGGCGGGGAGATCCGCTACGAGATCGCGGCGCAGGGGCTGATCCAGGGCGAGGATGGTGCCGTCATCGGCCTGCGCTGCATCGGCAAGGGCAACCGCCCCATCGAGCTCCGCGCGCGGTCCGTCGTGCTCGGCTGCGGTGGCTTCGAAGGCAATGCGGAGATGATGACGCGCTATATCGGCCCGCGTTCCGTCAATCTCGGCATGATGTCGCGCGGCTGCCACTACAACAAGGGCGAGGGCATCCGCATGGCGCTCGATATCGGCGCGGCGCCCTGCGGCGAATACGGCAACTGGCATGCCTCGCCGATGGACCCGCGATCGAGCCGGGCGGGCGCCTCGGTCTACATTTATCCCTACGGCGTCCTGGTCAATGCGCTCGGCCTGCGCTTCACGGATGAGGCGCCCGGCCCGACGGATGAGACCTATGAGCGCGTCGCGCGCACCATCAACCTCCAGCCCGGCGGCATCGCCTATGCCGTGCTGGATGCCGTGACGAGCGACCTGCCGAACCAGAACGCCGTGCTGCGCACCGAACACGGTGCCATCGAGGCGGCGAGCCTTTCGGAACTCGCGGCGAAGCTGAAGATGCCGGCGGATGCGCTGGTGGCGACGGTGGAAGCCTATAACGCCGCCTGCCGGCCGGGCCGCTTCTCGGCCCTCGATGTCGATGGGCTCGCCACGACGGGGCTTGCGATCCCCAAGTCGAATTGGGCGCGGCCGATCGTGACGGCGCCGTTCAAGGCCTATCCCATCATCGCCTCCATGGTGCTGACCTTCGGCGGGCTGCGCGTCAACCCGCAGGCGCAGGTGGTGAACCTGCAAGGCGACGTGATCCCTGGCCTCTACGCGGCCGGGGAGACGATGGGCCTCTACTACGGCAACTACACCGGCGCGACCTCCGTGCTGAAGGGCTTGGTCTTCGGGCGCCTCGCCGGGATCGATGCCGCGCAACGCCTGCACGCAAACGCCTGAACGCCACGCCGCATTCCAGGGAGAACGACACCATGACCATGAAGGTGTGGCACCAGAGCTTCGCGCAGCTCGACGCATTGCCCGTCTATCGCGATGCCTTGCAGGCGCATCTCAATGCCTGCGCGATGCCGGGCACCGAGGTGGTGATGCATGGCATGGACCCGAAGACGAAGCCGGCCTTCGAGACCGGCAAGAAGGACATCGCCTATCCCTATTTCCAGTTCCTGCACGCGAACCAGTTCCTCGACAACGTCATGCAGGCGGAGAAGGAAGGCTACGACGCCTTCCTGATGAGCACCTTCCCCGACCCCTACCTCGAAGTCGCGCGCACGCTGGTTGATATCCCGGTGGTCGGCTTCGGCTTCAGCTCGATGCACACCGCCAGCTACCTCGGCAATCACTTCGGCATCATCTGCTTCCTGAAGGACCTGATGCCGCACTACGTCGAGAACGTGCGCAAGTACCGGCTGGACGGGCTGGGCGGGACGATCCGCCATATCGGCCTGCAATACGCCGACATCCACAAGGGCTTCGCCGACCCGGCCCCCGTCATCGACGCCTTCACGACGGTGGCGCGCGAGATGATTGAGCGCGAGGGCGTGGATGTGCTGCTGGCGGGGGAAGGCCCGCTCGGCCTGCTGCTGCATCGCAACGGCATCCATCGCATCGATGAGGTGCCGATCATCGACGGCTTCGCGACGACGCTGAAGAACGCGGAGATGCTGGTGCAGCTGCGCCGCAGCAGCGGCATGCGCGTGGCGCGGCAGGGCTTCTTCTTCAACCGCCCGGGCCAGCAGCGGATCGACGAATTGCAGCGCCTCTACTTCAAGAAGTAACGCCGGCTAGTCAGCAGGGGAGAAGGCGGATGTCCTCCGACACAGAACAGGCCGGCAATCCCGGGCGCGGCCCAGGCCGGAGATCCGTGCTGGCGGCGATCGCCGCCGGCGGGGCGCTTGCCGGCGGCATCCGCCCCGCCGCGGCGCAGGAGTATCCGAGCCGCTCGGTGCGCGTGATCGTGCCTTTCGTCGTCGGCGGCGGGCCGGATAACACGGCGCGCGTGATCGCCGATGCGTTGGGCAAGGATCTCGGCCAGCGATTCTTCGTGGACAATGTCGCGGGCGCGGGCACGCTGGTCGGCACCACCGCGGCGGCACGGGCGCGGCCCGATGGCCATACGCTGCTGCTCGCCTCCAACAGCCTGGCCCTGATCCCGAGCCTCCGGCGCAACCTGCCCTATGACACGGTGCGGGACCTGCGCTCGGTCGGCATGGTGGTGCGCCAGCCCATTGCGCTCGCCGTTCATCCCTCCGTCGCTTCCTCGCTGCCGGAACTGCTGGCGCTCGCGCGCGCGCGGCCCGGCCAGATCAACTACGCCTCCTCCGGCGCCGGGACCGGCAATCACCTGTTCACCGAGCAGTTCCTGAAGATGGCGGGCATCCGCATGGAACACGTGCCCTACCAGGGCACGGGCGGTGCCTTCACGGACCTGCTCGCCAACCGCGTGCAGATGATCATCACCACCGCGAGCAGCCTGTTCGGCTACTTCCAGTCCGGCCAGCTTCGCGGGCTCGGGGTGGGGGAGTTGGAGGAGATCGCGCAGCTCCCGGGCATCCCGCCCATCGCCTCCGCGGTGCCCGGCTTCAACGAGACATCCTGGAACGGCATCGTCGTGCCGACAGGCACGCCGCCGGAGATCATCGCGCGGCTGAACCAGTCCATCACGAAGGCGCTGGGCGATGCGGATCTCCGCGCCACCTTCGAACGCAACGGCGCGATCCCCTGGTCGATGACGCCGGACCAATGCGACGCCTTCATCGCCGGCGAGATCACCAAATGGCGCGAGGTGATCGAGATGACCGGGCTGCGGGTGGAATAGCCGGCGCGACGAGGGGCTGGTCCGATGATTCGTATCGCCGTGCTGGATGACTATGCCGGCGTCGCGCTCGAGGTCGCGGACTGGTCCGTGCTGCAGGATCGCGCGGAGGTGGTGGTGTTCCGCCAGGCGCTGTCGGCGCCGGAGGAAGCCGCCGCGGCGCTGGTGGAGTTCGACGTCGTCTGCTGCATGCGCGAACGCATGGCGATACCGGCCGCGCTGCTGCGGCGCCTGCCGCGCCTGAAGCTCATCACCATCACCGGGCTCACGCACCGCACGCTCGATGTCGCGGCGGCCACCGCGCAGGGCATCCTGGTCTGCCACACCGTGCTCAAGGGCGCGGGGCGCAATGCGACGGTGGAACTCGCCTGGGGGCTGATCCTCTCCCTCGCGCGGCATCTGCCGGCGGAAGCCATGGCGATGCGGCGCGGTGGCTGGCAGACCCGCGTCGGCTCAGGCCTCGCCGATCGCACGCTTGGCCTGCTCGGCCTCGGGCGGCTCGGCCGGCGGATGGTGCCGGTCGCGCGCGCCTTCGAGATGAAGGTCATCGCCTGGAGCACCAATTTGACCGCGGAAGCCGCCGCGGCCGCAGGTGTGGAGCGTGTGGAGCGGGAGGAATTGTTCCGCCGCAGCGATGTGCTGAGCCTGCATCTCGTGCTGGGGGAGCGCACGCGCGGCATCGTCGGTGCGGCGGACTTCGCGCTGATGAAACCCACGGCCTGGCTGGTGAACACGGCGCGCGGGCCGCTCATCGAAAAGGGTGCGCTGCTGGATGCGCTGCGCCAGCGCCACATCGCCGGCGCCGCGCTCGATGTCTATGACGTGGAGCCGCTGCCGGAGGAGTACCCGCTGCGTGGCCTCGACACCGTCATCCTGACCCCGCATCTCGGCTATGCGGTGCGGGAGACGCTGGGCGAATTCTACGCCGGCACCGTGGAGAACATCCACGCCTGGCTCGATGGTGCGCCCCTGCGGGTGGTCAATCCAGAGGCGCTGCCGCCGCCAGCCGCCTGACCGGCGCCGCGCCATCGCGCGGCAGCGTCACGGCCTCCGCCGAAAGGTGGTGCATCGCCCGCGCGATGTGGCTACGCATGAGCGATTCCGCGAGGTCCGGATCCCGCCCACGGATCGCGCGCAGAATCTCCCAGTGCTCGCGATGCGCGTGCGGACGGCGCCCGCCGGTGGAACCGGACTGGCGGCGATAGGCGCGCAGCAGGTGATAGAGGTCTCCGCACAGCGCCTCGATGATCCGCTCATTCCCCGAGGCCTGGACGATGCGGGTGTGGAAATCGGGTGCCTCCCGGGCTGCATCCGGCGTGTCATCAGCCTGGCGATGGCGTTCGAGGTCGACAGCGAGGGCCTCGATCTCGGCATCCGCCATGCGCTCGGCGGCAAGCCGGCAGGCATAGCCCTCCAGCGCCTCCCGCATCTGGAACAACTCGGTCAGCGCCTTCGGCGTCAGCGTGGTGACGCGGGCCTTGAGGTAGGATTCGCGGCTGACGAGCTGGATGCCCTGCAGGCGGCGGATGGCTTCCCGCACCGGGCCGCGGCTGACGCCGAATTCAGCGGCGAGCGCGGATTCGTTCAGCACGAGGCCAGGCTGGAATTCGCCGGATTGGATGCGCAGCAGAAGCCGCTCGAAGATCCCATCACCGAGCGATTGCTGCTTGCCTTCCGACACGATGCTGATGCCTGCCTCGCAATTGACCCCGTCGGCCCCCTGGCCGAGGGCTCAGTCCGTAGCGACCGCTTCGCAGGAATGTCAACACTTTGATGGATGTGGCGCGCTATTCGGCCGTGGCCCCGCTGGCCCGCACGGCCCGCGCCCAGGTCTGCCGCTCCCGCTCCAGGAAGCGCGGCGCCTCCTCGGGGGTCAGCGTGCCGGGCTCGGCGCTCTGCGTCTCCAGACTGGCGCGCCAGGTGGGCGTCGTCGCCGCGGAGGCGAAGCCCTCCCGCAGCCGTGCCAGCACGGCGGGCGGCGTCGCGGCGGGGGCGACGACGCTGAACCAGACGGGGGCATCGAGGTCCGGAAAGCCCGGCTCCACCATCGTCGGCACATCCGGCAATTGCGCCAGGCGCCCGATACCGGTGACAGCGAGCGGCTTGAGCCGGGGATCCCCGAGGATGGGCAGCGCAGTCGGCGCGCCGGTGAAGCTGAAGCCGATGCGCCCGGCGAGCAGGTCCGTCATCAGCGGCGCCGCGCCGCGATAGGGCACATGCAGGAAGTCCGCCCCCGCCGTGCTCGCCATGACCTGCGCGACGAGGTGGGAGAGGGACCCCACGCCGTTCGAGCCGAAGGTGATCCCGCCGGGCTGCCTGCAGCCGCGCTCCAACAGTTCCGCCACTCTGTCCGCCTGCGTCGCCGCGCGGTTCGCGACCAGCACGTTGCGGTAGGAGGCGATCATGCCCACGAAGGCGAAATCCTCCGCCGGGTCGAAGCTGAGCCGCGGATACAGCGCCCGGTTGATCGCCAGCAGCGCCTGCCCGGCGACGAGCAGCGTATAGCCATCCGCCGGCGCCCGCGCGGCGAATTCACCGGCGACATTGCCGCCCGCGCCGGCGCGATTATCGACGATGACGGATTGCCCGAGAGCCTGCGCGAGCCCCGTCGCCGCGACGCGCCCGACAGCATCACCCGACCCGCCCGCGGGGAAGGACACCACAAGCCGGATGGGCCGCGCGGGGAAGGCCTGTGCCAACGCTGGCGCGGCGACTGCGCAAAGCGCCGTGGTCAGCAAGCCGCGCCGCGCGAAGTGCAATCCGGTAGCATCGCCGTGACGCATGGTTTTCCCCAAGACTTTAGCGGAGATTGACCAGCGCGAACAAAAGTGTCAACACTTTGGCCCAATACGCCGCGACGCGCCACGGCCGGTCCAGCGGGTTCGGATCGGCTCCAAGGCAGCGTCATCTGACAAGCGGCGCGTCCGGAGGTTTCGTCCATGAACGTCGCCCTTGTTGCTGCTTCGTCCCCTGGTCGCCGCCTGCGTGACCTGATGGCGCAGCCCGGCATCCTCGTCATGCCCGGCGTCTATGATGGCTTCTCGGCGCGTCTCGTCGAAAGCCTCGGCTTCAAGGCGGCCGGCATCACCGGCGCGGGGCTGAGCGAGACCAATCTCGGCTGGGCCGATGTCGGCATCATGGGCTTCGAGGAAAACCTCCGCTCCTCCGCCGCCATCGCCGCCTGCACGGGGCTTGCGCTGAACGCGGATGCCGATACCGGCTACGGCAACGCCATCAACACCTACTTCACCGTGCAGGGCTTCGAGCGTGCGGGCCTCGCCGGCATCATGATCGAGGACCAGGTCTGGCCGAAGCGGTGCGGGCACATGGCCGGCAAGCAGGTGATTTCCGCCGAGGAACAGGTGGAGAAGATCCGCGCCGCCTCCGAAGCGCGCCGCGATCCGGATTTCGTCATCCGCGCCCGCACCGACAGCACGGCGATCCACGGCGTGCGCGATGCGATCGAACGCCTGAACCTCTATGCGGAGGCCGGCGCCGATGTGCTCTACGCCGATGCGCTGCTCTCAGCCGAGGATATCGCGCTGGTGGCGAAGGAGGTCATCCGCCCGCTCGCCGTCAATATGGGCTTTGGCATCCGCGCCCGACGCACCACGCCGCTGATGTCGGCGCGGCAGTTGCAGGATCTCGGCGTCAAGGTCGTCTCCTATCCCCGCCTGCTGAGCTCAGCCGCCTTGCAGGGCATGCGGAATGCGATGGTGGTGTTCATGCAGTCGATCGAGGAGGAACGCGTGATCGAGCGGCCGGATTTGCAGTTCTCCTTCGAGGAGCTGAACGCACTGATGGGCCATGGCCGCATCAAGGACCTCGAAGCGCGCTTCGTCACCGCGGCGCGCGACCAGCTGCAAGCGAAGGCCTGACCGCCATGCGACGCGATACCTTCGGCGCCTGGCGCAGCCTGACGGTCGGCGGCGAGACCTTCGACTATGCGAGCCTGCCCGCACTGGGGGAACGCCTCGGCGTCGATCTCTCGCGCCAGCCCTTCGCGCTGCGCGTGCTGCTGGAAAACATCCTCCGCAACGAGGATGGCCTCGTCATCCCGCCGTCGCAGGTTGAGGCCCTCGCCCGCTGGCCTGAACCCAACGAGGCGCTGGCCGAGGTCGCCTTCCACCCCGCGCGCGTGCTGATGCCGGACAGTTCCGGCGTGCCGCTGCTGATCGACCTGGCGATGCTGCGCGATGCCCTGGCCGCGCGGGGGCTCGATCCGCGCCTTGCCAATCCCGGCATTCCCGTCGATCTCGTGCTGGACCATTCGGTGACGGCGGATGTCACGGGCAGCGCCGAGGCCTTCACCGCCAATCTGCGGCGGGAGATGGCGCGCAACCAGGAACGCTACGCCGTGGTGCGCTGGGCGATGTCGCAGGTTGCCAATCTGCGCGTCGTGCCGCCGGGCAACGGCATCGTCCACCACGTCAACCTCGAGTACCTCGCAGGCGGGGTGATGACGGCGGAACGCGATGGCCGCCGCATCGTCTTCCCGGATTCGCTGGTCGGCACGGACAGCCACACGCCGATGATCAACGCGCTCGGCATCTTCGGCTGGGGCGTCGGTGGGATCGAGGCGATGACGGCGCTGCTCGGCCAGCCCGTCTCGCTCCCGGTGCCGGAGGTGGTGGGCTGCCACCTCCTCGGCCGCCCGGCGGCGGGCGTGCTGGTGACGGATATCGTGCTCACCCTGACGCAGGCGCTGCGTGGCGCCGCCGTGGTCGGCGCGGTGGTCGAATTCCATGGCCCCGGCGTCGACGCGCTGACGCTGCCGGACCGGGCGACGCTGGCGAACATGGCGGCGGAATACGGGGCCACCATGGCCTTCTTCCCCGTGGATGCGGAGGCGATCCGCTACCTCGCCGAGACCGGTCGCGCGCCCGCGCAGGTGGCGCTGGTGGAAGCCTATTGCCGCGCGCAGGGGCTGTGGCGGGAGGCCGGCGCCGCGCCGCCCGACTATCCCCGCAGCGTCACCTTCGATCTCGGCCTCGTCGAGCCGTCCCTGGCGGGGCCAAGCCGGCCGGAGGATCGCGTGCCGCTCTCCGGCGTGCCGGCCAGTTTCCAACGCGCCTTCGCCGCCCGGATCGGCGAGGCCGCCGCGCCGCCGCCCGGGCGCGGCGCGCGGGAATTGCGGCACGGTGATATCGGCATCGCCGCCATCGCCTCCTGCACCAATACGGCGAACCCGTTCCAGATCATCGCCGCCGGGCTGCTCGCGCGCAACGCCGCCGCGCGCGGGCTCACGGCGCGGCCCTGGGTGAAGGCCTCGATGTCCCCGGGATCGCGCGTCGTGACGGCCATGCTCGAGAAGGCCGGGCTGCTCGCGCCGCTGGCGGAGACCGGCTTTCACGTCATCGGCTATGGCTGCATGACCTGCGGCAGCGGCGCCGGGCCGCTGCTGCCGGCAACCTCGGAGGCGATCGCGCGGGATGATCTCGTGGCGCTCGGCGTCATCTCCACCAACCGGAATTTCGACGGGCGGCTGAACGCGCAGATCCGCGGCACCTACCTCGCCTCGCCGCCGCTCGTCGTCGCCTATGCCATCGCCGGCACTGTGCTGCATGATTTCGCGCAGGAACCGCTGGGCCTCGATGCCGAAGGCCGGCCGGTGATGCTGGCGGAGCTCTGGCCCGGCGATGCCGAGATCCACGCGACGCTGGCGGCGAGCCTCGGCGCCGGGCTGTTCCATGAGGTCTATGGCGCCATGGTCGATGGCGGTCCCGAATGGGCGGCGCTGCCGGTGGGCAATGAGCCACGCCTGGAATGGCGCCCGGATAGCCTCTCGATCCTGCCGCCGCCCTTCCTCGATGCGGAGCTTTGCACGCCATCCGGCGCGATCCGCGGCGCGCGCCCGCTGCTGATCCTCGGCGATGCCGTGACAACGGACCACATCTCGCCCGGCGGCACGATCCCGCTTTCCACGCCGGCCGGCCAGCACCTTGCCGCGCATGGGCTGGAGCCGCGCGCCTTCGGCACCTATATCGGCCGCCGCGCGAACCACGAGGTGATGATCCGCGGCACCTTCGCCAACACCCGCCTGCGCAACGCCATGGCGCCGGGCACCGAAGGCGGCGTCACGCGCCACATGCCGGATGGCGAGGCGATGACGGTGTTCGAGGCCGCGGAACGCTATCGCGCTTCGGGCGTGCCGCTCATCGTCATCGCCGGCAAGGCCTATGGCAACGGGTCCTCCCGCGACTGGGCGGCGAAGGGTACGCGGCTGCTCGGCGTGCGCGCGGTGATCGCGGAGGATTTCGAACGCATCCACCGCTCCAACCTCGTCGGCATGGGCGTCGTGCCGCTGCAGTTCCCGGCCGGCGTCACTCGCTTGACGCTGGGGCTGGATGGCAGCGAGACCTTCGATATCGAAGATCCGCTGGACGGCTTCGCACCGGGCCGGGTGCTCGGCGCGCGCATCCACCGCGCCGATGGCAGCGTGGAGGAGATCGGCCTGATCTGCCGCGTCGATACGCAGCAGGAAGCGGTCTGGCTGCGCGCCGGCGGCATCCTGCCCTATGCGCTACGAAGACTGGTCGAGCAGGCCCCGGCATCGGTCGGCGCCACTGCATGATGAGCGTCGGAGTGTTGACACTTCAGCGCCTCACGCGGACGATCACCGCGTCCAACACAGATGAACAGGCCGAGCGCGGGCGAACCGCGGCCGGCGATGGTGGGAGGAAGACATGACGGACCCCTGCACGCCGATGTCGCGTCGGATCATTCTCAAGGCTGGCGCTGGCCTCGCGGCGGTCGGCACGCTCCGTGCTCCTGCTGCGCTGGCGCAGGATTTCCCGAGCCGCGCGATCACCATGGTCGTGCCCTTCGCGCCCGGCGGATCGACCGATATCGCCGCGCGCGTCGTCGCGCAGAAGATGACGGAGCTGCTTGGCCGCGCCGTTGTCGTGGATAATCGCGCCGGCGGCGGCACGATGATCGGCACTCGTTTCGTCGCGCGGGCGGAGGCCGATGGGCATACGATGCTCTACGGCAGCAACACGCTGGCGCTGAACCCGACGCTCCGCACCAACATGCCGTATGACACGGTGAAGGACCTGCAGCCGGTCTGCATGGTGGCGCGCCAGCCCTTCGTGCTGGCCGTGCATCCGGGCCTGCCGGTGCAGTCGGTGCAGGACCTCATCGCCTATGCGAAGGCGCGGCCGGGCGCGGTGAATTTCGGCTCCGCCGGCATCGGCACCGGCAACCACCTGGTGCAGGAGCTGTTCGCCATCCAGGCCGGCATCCAGTTGCAGCACGTCCCCTATCCCGGTGACGGCCCGATGGTGAATGACCTGCTCGCCGGGCGCATCCAGATGACGATCAGCACGCTGCCCAGCGTGATGAGCTTCATCCAGGCCGGCAGCCTGCGGGCACTCGGCATCGCCGACGCGGAACCGCTGCCGCAGCTGCCGGAGGTGATGCCAATCTCCCGCGCCGGCCTGCCCGAGTATGTCGCGAGCGGTTGGAACGCGATCTTCCTGCCCGCCGGCGTGCCGCCCGCCATTCTGCAACGGCTGGTCGCGGTGCTGCGGCAGACCGTTGCCGATCCGCAGGTCTCTGATGCGTTGACGCGCAGCGGCGCCGTGCCCGCCTTCGACGGACCGGCGGAGATGACCGCCTATCTCGCGCAGGAAATCGTGCGCTGGGGCGATGTGATTCGCGCCCGCAACATCCGCCTGGAGTGACGGCGTCCCGATGACGACGATCTACCCCGCCGCCCAGACGGCCGAGGCCAACTACAAGCTGATGTCGGGCGTGGTGGTGCCGCGCCCCATCGCCTGGATCAGCACGGTCTCGCCGGCCGGGGTCGTCAACCTCG
>CANJXD010000016.1 GCA_947478535.1 Acetobacteraceae bacterium | reverse complement strand
TACGGACCAGGCCGGCGCCAGTGATGCGGTCCGGCCGCCAGCCCGTGATGTCCTGGCCATCGAACCGCACCGTGCCGCTATCCGGGCGGATGACGCCCGAGATGCATTGGAAGGCCGTGGATTTGCCGGCACCGTTCGGGCCGATCAGGGCCGTGACGGTGCCGCGCCGGACCGTCAGGTCCAGCCCATCCAGCGCCACCACGCCGCCGAAGCGGCGCACGAGGCCGCGCACTTCCAGGATCGCATCCGTCATGGCGCGGACGCTACACAACCCAGCGGGGTCCCGGAAGCCGGGCGGGTGCCGCCGTGATGCCGAAAGCGCAGACATTGCCCGCGCCATAGGCAGCGGAGGCGGGTTACGCCCCGGCTGGGGTCAGGCTCTCGCTTCGGGTACCGCGCCGGCGCGCGTCATGGTCAGGCGTTACGGTCGGGCGGCGCGGCAGCTTGGGCGGCACGACGGCGGCGCGCGGCAGAAACTCCACCAGCCCGCGCGGCAGCGCCAGCGTCTGCTCCGGCTGGCGGAGCAGGCCGGAGGCGAGCATGAGCTCCCGCCGGAAATGTCCCTGGTCCAAACTCAATCCTCCTCCACCCCGGCCAAGCAAGCCATCGCCCGGCCGCACGCGGTATGGACGCCTCCTGCGTCATCCGCGTTGCACTGGTGAGGAGAGATGATGGCAGCGCCGCGCTTCCGGAGTGTTAAGAGGCGATCATTCCTCCCAGCCCGGAGCTTCCCCCGCCAGCCAGCGACGCCCGGCGGCATAGAGCGCCTGAACCCGCTCACCCTTGAGGCCCGGCATGTCGGACTTCACGGTGTAGCCGATCTGGGTCTGGAGGTAGGCGAGGTGGCGATAGCCTTCGGGGAACTTGGCCAACAGCGCGGCATCGAGGCTGAGCTTCGCGGCCGGGTCGACGGGGTCCATCCGGTCCTTCTCATAGATCGGCTGGCGCAGGACGATGCCCCATTTCTGACCCTCGGGGCCGTCCCTCTCCTCGATGAAGTCATGAAAGCGCCCGGTGCAGACGACGTCGACGAGCACGCCATGCACTTCCGCGCGCTGGCTGATCGTCATCTTGGTCTGGGCAATGGCGCGCCTGCCGGCGAGATCCACCGAGCACCCGCCGAGGAAATGCAGGATCGACACACCCTTCGCCCAACCCGCCTTGGACGCCTCGATGAATTGCGCGGCCGGCGCCTGGCACCAGGTGGCAAACATCCGGCCATCCTCATGCCAGCAGGTCGCGAAACGCTCCCAATCCCCGGCATCGCGCCAGACCGCCCAGTTCTGCACGAGTTCGGCGACCTGGAGGCGGCGGAGTTGCTGGCTGTCTGACATCGGCGGGTTCCCTGGATATTGGCGCGGCGCCTAACCCGCCGCCGGGCCCGCCGCAAGTCCGGCTTGACGGGGCAGGCGCAGGGGTTAGACACGAAACAACAAACGATTGCACCAACCCACCGGAGGAAACCATGGCCCTGATCCTGTCGCGTCGCTGCGCCCTCGGACTGGCGGGAAGCCTGGTGTCGCCGGGCATCGTCCGCGCCCAGCCCCGCGCCGCCTGGCCGGACCGGCCCGTGCGCTTCCTGCAAGGCTTCGCCGGCGGTGGCACGACGGATATCGTGGCCCGCCTGCTCGCGCCCTCCATGGCCGCGGCCTTCGGCCAGCCCGTGGTGGTGGAAAACCGCCCGGGCGCCGGCGGGACCCTGGCCGCGGAAGCACTGGCGCGGTCGAATGACGGGCACACGCTGATGCTGCTCAACAACGGCTTCGCCGTCTCCGCCGCGCTCTATCGCCGCCTGCCCTATGACCCCCGCGCGGATATCGAACCGGTCGCCATGGTGGCCTCGATCGGCCTGGTGCTGCTGGCTGGCACCGGGCCGGATGCCCCGCGTGACCTTTCGGACCTCATCGCGCGCGCAAAGGCACGGCCGGAGGCGCTGAACGTGGCGACCGTCGGCGTCGGCAGCACGCAGCATTTCGTGGCGGAAGCCGTGCAGGCCGCCGGTGGCTTCCGGATGACCCATGTCGCCTATCGCGGCACGCCGGCCGCCGTCATCGCGCTGCGCAACAACGAGGTGCAGGTGGTGGCCGAGACCGCCTCCGCCGTGCTCGGGCAACTGCGGGGTGGGGAGGTGCGCGCGCTCTGCATCACCTCCCGCACCCGATCCCCCCTGCTGCCGGAGGTGCCGACGGTGGCGGAAGCCCTGGGGCAGGCCGATTTCGACATCGAGACCTGGTATGCTATCGGCGCGCCGGCCCGCACGCCGGCCAACGTCATCGAGCGCATCACGGAAGTGGCACGCGGCATGCACGGGGATGCGACATTGCGCGGCCGGCTCGGGGAGCTGGGCCTCGCCGCCCGCGAACCCGGCACGCCCGAGACGACGAAGGCCACCGTGCATGCCGAGATCGCGCGCTGGGCCGAGGTGATCGAGCGCACGCGCATGGAACGGCAATAAGGATTGACCACTTCATGACCGACCGCACCGCCAAGACCGCCCACCCGATCGCACCGCTGATGGCGGCCCGCCACAGCCCGCGGGCCTATGCCAGCCAGACGCTGACGGCAGACCAGCTCTCCTCCATCCTGGAAGCCGGCACCTGGGCCGCCTCCTGCATGAACGAGCAGCCCTGGCACTTCATCGTCGCGCGGCGGGAGGAGACGGAAGCCTTCGCCAAGCTCCTGAGCCTGCTCGGCGCGGGCAACCAGGTCTGGGCGAAGACGGCGGGCGCGCTGGTCATCACCGTCGCGCGCAACATCTATGCGGGCAATGGCAGCCCGAACCCGGTCGCCTATTATGACGTCGGCCAGGCGGCGGCGAACATGGTGCTGCAGGCGGCCTCCATGGGCCTCGCCTGCCGGCAGATGCGCGGCTTCGATGTCGAGCGGTCCCGTACCGAACTCGGCGTGCCGGTGAACCATGACCCGGTCTCGGCCATCGCCATCGGCATCCCCGCCAGCCCGGATGTACTGCCGCCGGAAGTGGCGGTGAAGGAAGGCGCGCCGCGCGCGCGCAAGCCGATCAGCGCGGTGGCGCATACGGGGGCTTTTGACGCGGGCTACGCGGGGTAGGTCTCCCCTCACCCAACCCTCTCCCCGCTGGGGAGAGGGCTTTTCTAGTGTTGAGGCAGCGCGGCGCGGATGGCGGCGCCATGTTGGTCGAGGGCGGGGGCCTGGGACCGCACGGCGGCGGGGGTCGCGGACAGGCGGAAGGGCGTTGCCATGGTGGCGCGCAGGCCCGATTCGGCGCCGGGGATCGGTGCCACCACGCCCATCGCCTCGGCCTGCGGATGGGCCAGCGCTTCATCGTAATACAGGACCGGCTCGGCGGGGATGCCGGCGGCCTCGAAGGCGGCGAGCCAATGGGCGCGCGGGCGCTTCACCAACTCCGCGGCGATGATGGCGACCAGCGCGGCATTGTTTGCCACGCGGTCGGCATTGGTCAGGAAGCGCGGGTCCTGCATCAGTTCGGGCGTGCCGATAATGGCGCAGAAGCGCGTCCAGAAATGCGCCTGCGCGGCACCCACCGTCATCCAGCCATCGGCCGCGGGAAAGGCGCGATAGGGCGAATTGCCGCGATGGGACTGGCCCAGCCGCTCCGGCCGCGTGCCGAGCGCCAGCACATGCGCGGCCTCATACACGCCGAGCGACAGCGCGGAGGTCAGCAGCGCGGCTTCAACATGCTGCCCCTCGCCGCTCGTATGCCTCGCGTTCAACGCGGCGAGGATGGCGATGGCGGCCTGCATCCCCGCGGTCAGGTCGCTGATGGCGATCGGCAGGCGGTACGGCTCGCCCTGAGGCGGGCCATTCCCGGCCATGAGGCCCGCCATGCCCTGCGTCATCAGGTCGAAGCCGCCATGCTGCGCCCAGGGGCCTGCCTGGCCGAAGCCGGAGATGGAGGCGAGGATCAGCCGCGGATGCGCCGCATGCAGCGCATCCCAGCCCAGCCCCAGCCGCTCCAGCGTGCCGGGGCGCATGTTCTGCACCAGCACATCGGCGCCGGCGATCAGCGCGCGCAGCGTCGCCTCGTCCGCCGGCTGCTTCGCATCCAGCACGATGCTCCGCTTGTTGCGGTTCCACAGATCGAAGGGCGCGGAGCGGCCATCGACGAAGGGCGGCATGGCCCGCGCCTCATCGCCGCCGCCCGGCCGTTCCACCTTGATGACATCGGCGCCGAGATCGCCGAGCAGCATGGTGCAGTAGGGGCCCGACAGATGCGTCGAGAGATCGACGACCGTGATTCCCGCCAACGCGCCGGGCATCACGTCATGCCCTCGAACGCCGGGCGCGGGCCTCCGGCCCGCTTGGCTTCGCGGCACAAGCCGCGGCGGCCATTCGGCCGCTCGGCCCTACGGGCCGCGATGCTTCGCATCGCTTCAGACCTTCACGATCAATTCGCGCGGGCAGTCCTTCGTCCAATGGTCGTTGCCCTTGTCATGCACCAGGAAGGTCTCCTCCGTGTGGTGGCGGACGCCATCGCAGTAGTAGCTGTATTCGACGCAGAGCACGGTATCGGGCTCCACCACCGTGCGGTTCACGGCATTCATGCGCGGCTGTTCATGGCTGCCGAGGCCGATGCCGTGGCCGAGGAATTCGCGCGGGAACTTCTCGAGGTACTTGCTGATGCGCGCATAGCCGCGCTCGAAGATCTCGCCGCCCGTCACGCCGGGGCGGATCCAGGCGCAGAGGTCGAGCTGCACCTCGTTCAGCCACTTCCAGATATCCTGCTGGCGCTGGCTCGCTTCGCCGATGAAGTAGGACCGCACGAAATCGGCGGAATAGCCGAGGATCTGCGCGCCCATATCCACCTTCACGAAGTCGCCGTGCTGCATGGTGTAGCCGCGCGGGAACGGGTCATGCGCGGCGAAGGAATTGGCCGGGCCGGCGCCGATGTTGATGAAGTTCACCGCCGTCGCACCTTCCTGGAGCATGGTCAGGCAGGCCGCGCGATGCAGGTCGATATCGGTGTTGCCGGGCTTGATCGCGGCGCGGAAGGCGGCGTGCGCCTTCACGGTGATCTCGGTGGCGAGTTTCAGCCGGCGGATTTCCTCCGGCGTCTTCACCATCCGCACCATCTCCATGTCGAAGGAGATGTCCTCCACCGCATTGCCGACCAGCAGACCATCGAGCAGCGTGCGGAAGCCGGAAGTGAGGTTGTCGCCCTCCGTGCCGACCTTCATGCCCTTGACGCCGCGCTCGGTGAGGATGGCCTTCGCGGCACCGGCGAAGTCATCGTAGAAATGCGTGTCCACATCCGTAAAAAATTCCGCCATCGCGTAGGCGCGGACATCCTCGATCCAGGTCAGCGTCATCGCGAGGTGGAGGTCCACGGCGGGGACGACGAAGGCCGGCTTCTTCGCGGGATCACGGAAGTAGAAGACGCAGAACGGGCGGTAGCCGAGATTGCCGCCATTGTGGAAGAACTCGCTGACGTAGCGGGAATTTTCCACCCCCCGCACGATGACGAGGTCGAGCCCCTTGCGGTCCATCATCGCGCGCATGCGGGCTTCGTTGAAGATCACGGGTGTTCTGGCCATGGTTTCCCCCATCCTCGCCCTTTTCAGGCGGGTCTCATCAGAAATTGGTGTCGGCAATCCTGTGGATCAGTCGAGGCGGAGCCCCGTTTCCTGCACCACGCGGCGCCATTTCGGTACCTCCGCGCGCAGCAGCGCACCGAGTTCCTCGGGCGCGCCCGGCGCGGGTTCGAAGGCCTGGCGCTTGAGGAATTCATCCACCTCCGGCAGCCGGATGATGGCGGTGATTTCCGCATGCAGCCGCCGCGCCACCTCCGGCGGCACGCCGGCGGGCAGCAGCAGGGCCTGCCAGCTATCGACGATGACGCCGGGCAGCACCTCCGCCATCGTCGGCACATCCGGCGCGAAGGGCGACCGGCGGGTCGAGGTGACGGCGAGCCCGCGCACGCGGCCTTCCTGCATGAAGGGCAGCGCGGCCGGCAGTGTCATGATCCCGCCCTGGATATTGCCAGCGACGGTGTCCTGCACGGCGGGGCCGCCGCCGCGATAGGGCACATGCGTCAGCGGCACGCCCGCGTGGACCAGCTGCGCCACCGCCATATGCCCCGGGGAGGCGGTTCCGGCCGAGCCGATATTGATTTCCGGCCCCCCCGACTTCGCAAGCGCCACGAATTCCTGGAAGTTCCGCGCCGGGACGGAGGGGTGGACCACCAGCACCTGCGACAGCGTGGCGATCATCGTCAGCGGGGCCAGGTCCCGCAGAGGGTCGAAGGGTAGGTTACGGAACAGGCTGGGATTCACCGTCAGCGGTTCGCTGGCCATCAGAACCGTGTAGCCATCCGGCCGGCTTTTCGCGACCGCGTCGAAGCCGATATTGCCGCCGCCGCCGCTGCGGTTCTCGACCGGCACCTGCCAGCCCAGCCGCTCCCCCAGATGCCGCGCGATCAGCCGTGCCAGGATGTCGAGGCTGCCGCCGGGGGCGGAGGGGACGATGAAGCGAATCGGCCGACTCGGGAAGTCCTGCTGCGCCAAGGCCGGCGCGGCGAGGGAGGCGAAGCCGGCGGCGAAGGCCACCCGACGCGGAAAGCGCATCAGCAATCTCCCTGAGGTCAATCGACGATGAATAGCGAAGCACCTTGATCGGTATGGCTGCGGTGAGGCTCCGCCCCTTCCGCGACCTGGTAGGAACAGCCTGGCTTCATGGTGAAGACGCGGCCATCGGCCAGTTCCGTCACCAATTCGCCCTTCATCACCAGCAGCACATGGCCGCGCGAGCACCAATGGTCCGCCATGTAGCCAAGCGAATATTCCACCATGCGGACGCGGATATTGCCAACCTCCAGCGTGCGCCACAGCGCGAAGCCTGTCTCCCCCGCATGGCGGGTCTCCGGCCAGCCCGACCAATCCGCCACCTGGAACGGCACGCCTTCGATGATCATCGTCCGGAAGTCCGCGGCTCGGGGTGAGAAAAACACAGATCTTGGCTACGGGCTGAATACCAGCCTGTTGACGTCGATGCCGCAAGACGAAAATGTATGGCAGCGCGATGCCTGTGGGGCATCGCCGCGAGAGGAGTTCCGGCGATGCTGCCTGCGGGCCTGCGATGCTTCCTTGCCGTGGCGCAGGCGGGATCGATGCGCGAGGCCGCGCTGCGCCTGCGCCTCGCGCAGTCCGCCATCAGCCGTCGGATCCAGCAATTGGAGGAGGAACTGGGCGTGCAGCTCCTCGAACGCGGCGCGCGCGGCGTGGCGCTGACCCCGGCGGGGGAGATCCTGCTGCATCACGGGCGCGAGGCGACGCAGCTGACGGATCGGCTGCGCGCCGATCTCGATGCCCTGCGCGGCGTCAGGCGGGGCCATGTCGTGCTACGGATCGTCGAGAGTTTCGCGGCGAACGGGCTTTCCTCCTCGCTCTCCGCCTTCCGCGCCGCCTATCCCGCGGTGACGCTCGACGTGAATGTCGTGGGGTCGGAGGCGATCCTCGCCTCTCTGCGCGACCGCACCTGCCATCTCGGCATCGCCTTCAACCCTGCCGTCGATCCGGAGGTGGAGGTGCTGGCCTCCGCGACGGAACCGATGGCGGTGATGGTGGCGCCGCACCACCCCCTCGCCGGGGCGACGACGCTGACGCTGGCGGAGCTTTCGGGCATCCCGCTGGTGGCGCCTTCCTATCTCGGCAGTTCGCGGGCGCTCTTCGATACCGCCTGCCGCGCCGCGCGGCTGCCGCTGAAGCCGGTGCTGGAGACGAATTCGCCGCATGTCGCCGCCGCCTTCGTCGCGGATGGGCGGGGGGCGGCGGTGATGGTGCCGCGCGTTCTGGCGCTGCATGTGGCGCTTGGCCGGGTGAAGGCGATTCCGCTGACCGATCCGCTGCTCAATGCCGGGCGCATTTCCCTGCTCGCGCGGCGCGGCCGGCGCCTGCCGGTGGCGGCGGAAGCGCTTTCGGCGGCACTGGCCCGGGTGCTGGAACAACAGAGCGGTTGACAGGGCGCTTCACGAGGGCTTTGCGGGCGCCAGTGGGAAGCCCCTAGGGCGCCGCGGGGGAATCGATGCTCACTCAGAAGGCAAAATACGGTCTGCGGGCGCTGGGCGTTCTCGCCCGTGCCGCGTCGGACGCGCCACCCGGGCGGCCTGGGACCCTGCCGATCCACGAAATCGCCGAACGCGCGCATGCGCCCCGCAAGTTCCTCGAAGCCATCCTGCTCGATCTGCGCCGGCACGGCTTCGTGGACAGCCTGCGCGGCAAGGCCGGTGGCTATGTGCTGGCGCGGCAGGCCGGGGATATCGCCCTGTCGGATCTGATTCGCGCCATCGATGGCCCGCTGGCGCCGATTCCCTGCGCCAGCCTGGCCGCCTATCGCCCCTGCACGGATTGCCCGGACCCCACGCATTGCGCCATCCGGAAGGTGATGCGCCAGGTGCGGGACGCCACGGCGGCGGTGCTGGATGGGACGACGCTGGCCGACCTTGCCCGGGCGGAGGCGCTGGAAATGGCGGAAGGCCTGACCGAAGCGTTGGCAATCGGTGCCCCATCGGGCGCCCCAGAAAGGTCTTGATTTAATCTCCATCATTCCGATAGGATTTATTCGTTCCGAATGATCCGGAATGCGATAGCCTGATGGAGGATGCCGTGGCCTGTTCCGAAGACCGCTCCGCCTCTGCCGCTTCCTGGCGCCATTTCGACGCGCCGGCCTGGAACCGTCGCCAGGTGGTGATGTCCGCGATGCGGGCGTTGCCTGCCATCGGGCCTGACCAGGCCGATCCCCGGCTTGCCGATGCGCTGGCCCTGGCCGGCAACCCCCGGCTGCCGCCACGCGCGACGGCCCCTGCCCGAATGGAGCCCGCCCCTCACCGGGCCTGATCCGAGAGCCCGGCGCGCGCGGGCGTCGCCCGGCCTCCGCTCCAACTGCTGGCTCCACTCCGCATGAGGGAAACAGACCCGATGCCCCATCAAGGCTTCGCGCCGGGCCGGCGCGCGCTGCTGGCCGCTGCCGCCCTGGCAACCCTGCCCTTTCGTACCGAGGCGCAGACGCCCGCGGCCCCGCTGCCCGCGGCCCTGCTCAATGTCTCCTACGACCCGACGCGGGAGTTCTACCGCGAATACAACGCCAGCTTCGCGCGGGGCTGGCAGCGGCAGGGAAACCCGGCGATCCGCGTCAATGCATCGCATGGCGGCTCGGGCGCGCAGGCGCGGGCCGTGATCGATGGTCTCGCCGCCGATGTGGTGACGCTGGCGCTGGCCTATGACGTGGATGCGGTGGCGCAGCGCGGGCTGATCGCGGCGGATTGGATGACCCGCCTGCCGGACAACAGCGCCCCCTACACCAGCACGATCGTCTTCCTCGTCCGCAAGGGGAACCCGAAGGGCCTGCTGGATTGGCCGGACCTGGTGAAGCCCGGCGTCGGCATCATCACGCCCAATCCGAAGACCTCCGGCGGAGCGCGCTGGAACTACCTGGCGGCCTGGGCCTCCGCGCTGCGCCAGCCCGGGGCCACGCCGGACAGCGCGGAGGCCTTCCTGCGGGCGCTGTTCCGCCAGGTGCCGGTGCTCGATACCGGCGCGCGCGGGTCCACCACCACCTTCGCCCAGCGCGCCCAGGGCGATGTGCTGCTGGCCTGGGAGAATGAGGCGCATCTCGTCTTGCAGGAATTCGGCGCCGCGCAATTCGACATCGTCTATCCCCCCCTCTCCATCCTGGCCGAGCCTTCCGTCGCGGTGGTGGACCAGAATGTGGACCGGCGCGGCACCCGCGCGGTGGCGGAAGCCTATCTGCGCGGCCTCTATGCGGAGGAAGGTCAGGTTCTGGCGGCGAAGCATTTCTACCGCCCGCGCAATGCCCGCGTGCTGGCGGCGAATGCGGCGCGCTTCCCGGCGATGGACCTGGTGACGGTGGATGGGCTGTTCGGCGGCTGGGCCACGGCGCAGCGCACCCATTTCGCCGATGGCGGCATCTTCGACCGGATCGGCCGGCGATGAGCGCCGCCCTTACCTTCGCACCGCGCGGTTTCGTCGTGCGCGCCGTGCCGGGTTTTCGCCTGGCCATCGGCATCACCCTCGCCTGGCTGTCCATCATCGTGCTGGTGCCGCTGCTGGCGCTGGTGATCCGGCCGTGGGAGTTGGGGGTCGCTGGTGTCATCGCCTCTCTCAGCGATGAACGGGTGCTGGCGGCGCTGCGGCTTTCCTTCGGCGCGGCCTTGCTGGCCGGGCTGATCTCGGCGCCGCTGGGACTGCTGCTGGCCTATGCGATCGTGCGGCTGCGCTTCCCGGGGCGGCGGCTGCTGGATGCGGCGGTCGACCTGCCCTTCGCGCTGCCGACGGCGGTGGCGGGCATCGCGCTGGCCGCGATCTTCGCACCGAATGGCTGGCTCGGCGCGCCGATCATGGCGTTGACGGGGGCCCGCGTGGCCTTCACGCCGACAGGCGTGGTGGCGGCGCTGGTCTTCGTCGCCCTCCCCTTCGCCATCCGAACGGTGGAGCCGGTGCTGCGCGACCTCGGCGCGGAGGCGGAGGAAGCGGCCGCGACATTGGGCGCCACGCGGCCGCAGGTGCTGCGCCGCGTCGTGTTGCCCGCTCTGGCGCCGGCATTGCTCACTGGCTTCGGGCTCGGCTTCGCAAGGGCGGTCGGGGAGTACGGCAGCGTGATCTTCATCGCCGGCAACATGCCCTTGGTGAGTGAGATCGCGCCGTTGTTGATCGTCATCCGCCTCGAGCAATTCGACTATGCCGGCGCGGCGGCGGTGGGGCTGGCGATGCTGGCGCTGTCCTTCGCCATGCTGCTGGCGCTGAACCTGGTGCAACGCCGGCTGCGACGGGGGACGCCATGAGCACCACCTTCCGGCTCGCGGGACAGGACGCGCCCTGGGCGCGCTGGCTGCTGGCGACGCTCGCGATCCTCGTCGCCCTCGCCCTGCTGGTACTGCCGCTGGCGGCCGTCTTCGTGGAGGCGACGCGGCGCGGGACGGGCGTGGCCCTCGATGCGCTGGCGGATGAGGATACGCTGGCCGCGATCTGGCTGACGCTGATCGTCGCCGCCATCACGGTGCCGGTGAACACCATCGGCGGGGTCGCCGCATCCTGGGCCATCGCCAAGCATGATTTCGCGGGCAAGCGCTTCCTGGTGACGCTGGTGGAACTGCCCTTCAGCGTCTCCCCGGTCATCTCGGGGTTGGTCTTCGTGCTGATCTTCGGCGCGCAAGGCTGGTTCGGTGAATGGCTGCGGGCGCGGGACATCCAGGTGATCTTCGCCCTGCCCGGCCTGGTGCTGGCGACGATCTTCGTCACCTTCCCCTTTGTCGCCCGCACCGTGCTGCCCTTGATGCAGGAACAGGGGCGGGATGAGGAGGAAGCGGCGGCGACGCTGGGCGCCTCCGGCTTCGCCATCTTCTGGCGTGTCACCCTGCCCAATATCCGCTGGGCGCTGCTGTCCGGCGTCTTGCTCTGCAACGCCCGGGCGATGGGTGAATTCGGCGCGGTTTCCGTGGTTTCCGGCCATATCAGGGGGCAGACCAACACCATGCCGCTGCATGTCGAGATCCTCTACAACGAATACCAGTTCGCCGGCGCCTTCGCGGTGGCGGCACTGCTGGCGACACTCAGCCTCGTCACGCTGGTCGCGAAGACGGTGCTGGAACGCCGCGCCGGGCAGGAAGGGAGCCGCGCATGACGGTCGAGGTCGAAGGTCTCGCCCGCCGCTTCGGCGCCGCCGCTGCGCTGGATGGTGTCTCCCTCTCGGTGCGGGAGGGAGAGTTGGTGGCCCTGCTCGGCCCCTCGGGCTCCGGCAAGACGACGCTGCTGCGGGTGCTGGCAGGGCTGGAGGGTGCCGATGCCGGGGCCGTCCGCATCGCGGGCCGGGACATGCTGGGCGTCCCGGCGCGGGAACGGGGGATCGGCGTGGTGTTCCAGCACTACGCGCTGTTCCGCCACATGACGGTGGCGGAGAATATCGGCTTCGGCCTGACCGTCCGCCCGCGGATGGATCGCCTCGGCGCGCGGGAGACCGCGCGCCGCGTCGACCAGTTGCTGGCGATGATGCAGATCCCCGATCTCGGCGGGCGCTATCCGCACCAGGTCTCGGGCGGCCAGCGGCAACGGGTGGCGCTGGCCCGGGCGCTGGCGATCGAGCCTTCGCTGCTGCTGCTGGATGAGCCCTTCGGCGCGCTGGATGCCCTCGTGCGGCGCGATGTGCGGCGCTGGGTGCGCGGGCTTCAGGAACGGCTTGGCATCACCACGATCCTGGTCACGCATGACCAGGAGGAAGCGATGGAGATGGCGGACCGGGTGGCGGTGATGGATCGCGGGCGGATCGTGCAGTTCGACACGCCGGCGATGCTGCTGGAACGCCCTGCCACGCCCTTCGTCGCCGGCTTCATCGGCGATGCCGCGCGCCTGCCCTGCCACGTCACCGCGGGGCAGGCGCATTTCGACGGCCTGACCCTGCCGCCGCTGCGCGTCGCGCTGCCGGATGGCCCGGGCACGGCCTTCCTCCGCCCCGGCGATGTGCTGGCCGAGCCGGCGGAGCCGGGGCCCGGCACTGCGCTGGTACGGCTGCTGCGCCCGCAAGGCGCCGGGGAGGCGCTTTGCGTGGTGGAAGCCGGTGAGCATGTGCTGGATGCCCGCGCACGGACCGGCTCAGGCATCGGCGGCGGCCTGCATCGCGGCGGCGCCTGCCGGCTGACGCTGCGCGGTGGCCAGGTGTTTCTCGACAGCGGGCTGCGGGCGAACGGGCTGGTGGTGGCGCAGCGAGATGGGCGGCGGGCGTGAAAGCAGGCGTCAGGCCGGCCCCTGCTCCTCCGCCATACCGGCCAACTCCGCCGTGCTGAGCATCAGGATGCGCCGGGCATCAAGGATTTGCGGCGCCTGGTGTTGCAGCGTGTCCCACCGCGCCTCGACGGCATCGAGGGCGGCGTCGAGATCCTCGAAGCGTTCCTCCTTCGGAATCGGGCGGTCTTCGCGCCAGCGGAGATAGACGGGGCCGGTTGTGCTCATGCCTCGGGATTCCTGGTGTTCGCGATCATGTCAGGCACCCAGGCCAAGCAGCAGGCAGGCAACGGCGCCGACCGAGAGAGGCAGGCGGAGCCGGATATACCAGGCAGGTGCCAGGCCGGGGCGGAGATCCGCCAGTAGCATCAGGGCGAAGCAGAGGGCCAGCAGCAGCAGTCCGAAAACTGCCGGCAGCAGCAGCGCGACCCAACCCGCCAGCGACGGCACGACGCTGAAGGCGAGGCGCGCCGGCAGCCGCTCCGGCTCCCCCGTCGTGATGGCGAAGCCCCAGCGGACGCCACCGAGGAAGGAGAGGATGACCGCGCCATAGGCGAGCAGCGCCCGGACGGCGAAGGCATTGGGGCCGCCTTCGGTGACCAGGGCGGCGACGGCCGCGCCCAGAAACGGCAGCAGGCCGGCAAAACCCAGCCAGCGCGCGGCTATGGGGATGGACATGAATTCTCCGGCACGAGTGGGCCGGGGAGATGGTCCGGGGGTGGCCATCTGGCAACGCCCCCAAATCAGGAAAACCTAAGGTCAGCTGACCGGCGGGCCGCAACGGCGCCAGACCGGCTCGATGCTGCCGCTCGCGGCCTGGGCGCGGATCGCGGTCTCGCCCATCAGGTTCAGGCTCACCCGGCCACCGCCACCGGGCTCGCCGGTGGGAGCGTCATAGCTGAAGCCGTGGCGGGTGTAGTCGCCGGTCATGCGGGCGCCGCCGGGGGATAGCAGGTTGGGGCCCTGGATCGTCAGCCGCTTGCCGCCATCGCTGCACCAATGGCCATCGATCGAATCGGCGCGGGCAGTGCCCGACGGCAGGGCCAGCACAGCGGCGAGGCCAAGGGCTGCGAGCGGGGCGAAGCGGGGCATGGCGGGGCCTCCTCGGGTGGCAGGGCAAGGCTACCGCGATGGCGCGGCGGAATGCCAGAGGGTTCGTTCCGATGGGTTCGTTCCGAAGGGTTCGTTCCGATTGCGCCGGCGCGGCCGGCATCCGATGCTGGACGAAATCTTGCGGGAGGACACGCATGACGGCGTTTCGGGCCAGCCGCCGGGCCTTACTGGGATTGGGGCTTTCGGCACCCTCCATTGCCTGCGCGCAGGGCTGGCAGCCCGGGCGCGCCGTGCGGCTCATCACCCCCTATGGCCCCGGGAATGTCGCGGACCAGGTGGCACGGCTGCTGGCGGAGGATCTGTCCCGCCGCTGGGGGCAGCGCGTGGTGGTGGATAACCAGCCCGGCGCCGGTGGCGCGCTCGGCGTCGCGCAGATTGCCCGCGCACCGGCCGATGGCAGCGTGCTCGGCTTCATCGCCGTCGCCGCACTGACCATCATCCCGCACATGATGAAGACGCGGCAGTATGACCCGCTGGAGGATATCCTGCCGATCGGCGGTGTCAGCGTCTCCCGCTCCGCCATCGCGGTGCATCCGGGGCTACCGGTGCGGACGCTGGCGGACCTCGTCGCCCATGCGCGGGCGCGGCCGGCGAGCGATCCCCTCACCTACTATTCCGCCGGCAACGGCACGGTGCCGCATCTCGGCGTGGAGCAGATGCGACGGGAGTTGGATTTCCCGGCCCAACACGTGCCGTATCGCACCAGCGGCGCGGGGCTGACGGATCTGCTCGCCGGGCGCGTGCATCTGACGATGGATGCCAGCAGCGTGACGCTGCCGCATATCCAGACCGGCGCGCTCCGGGCGCTCGCCTGGAATGGACCGACGCGCAATCCCACCATCCCCGATGTGCCAACATTGTCCGAGGCCGCGCCGGGGCTCACGCTGATGAATGCGTGGCAGGGGTTGTACGGCCCGCGCGGGCTGTCGCCGGACATCATCGCGCGCTGCGCGGAGGATGTGGCGGCCGTGCTGGCCGCACCGGATTTCGCGGCACGGATGCCGGGCGGCGCCGAGCCGCTGCGCGCCGGGCCGGCCGAATTGCGCGCGCTGCTGCGCACGCAGCATGCGGAACTCGGGCGCCTCGTCGCCGCGATCGGGCTGGAGCAGGATTGATGGCCACGCGCTGGAAGGCCCGCCGCATCGGGCTGCTGATCCGCCCTCACATAGACGGGCGGATGGGGGCGAATGTGCAGGGGCCATCCATCATCCGGGTTCCGGATTGGGTGGAGAATCCGCTCGGCCGCTACTACCTCTATTTCGCCGACCACAAGGGCAGCTACATCCGCCTCGCCTATGCCGATGCGGTCGAAGGCCCGTGGCGGATGCATGAGCCGGGCAGCCTGCAACTCGCGGACAGCCTCTACCCCACCGAACCGCCGGAGGAAGGCATGGTGGCGGAGGGGGATCGCCTGCCCGGCACGGCGCCGCCGGGCACGCCGGGGGTGGAGGATGCGAAGGAGGATGCGCGGCACCCCCATATCGCCTCGCCCGACGTGCATGTGGACCATGCGAGGCGGCGGATCGTGATGTTCTATCACGGTCTGGTGGCGTGGCGGACGCAGCGGACACGGGTGGCGACCTCCGCCGATGGGCTGCACTTCACGCCGCTGCCGGAATTGCTGGGGCCGTCCTATTTCCGCGTCTTCGCCTGGGGCGGTGCGACCTACGCGCTCGGGATGCCAGGCATCCTGTTCCGCTCCGCCGATGGGCTGGGTGGGTTCGAACGCGGGCCGCTTCTGTTCGAAGGCGGGTTGCAGCGGCACACCGCGGTGCTGGTCCGCGGCGATACGCTGCATGTGTTCTGGACCCGCGTCGGCGATACGCCGGAGCGCATCCTGCATTCGACCGTCGCGCTCGCCGGCGATTGGCTGGGCTGGCGCGCGGAGGGCGAGGCGGAGGTGATCCGGCCGGAGGAAGCGTGGGAGGGCAGCGAGTTGCCCCTGATGCGAAGCTGGCGCGGCGCGATGAACATTCCCGTACGGCAATTGCGGGACCCCTGTATCCTGGAGGATGAGGGTCGGGTCTTCCTGCTGTATGCCGTGCAAGGCGAGGCGGGGATCGGGCTGGCGGAGCTGCAACCGGAATAGGGCGCGATGGATTACGCGGGCTTCCTCCGCCAGCAATGGCAGGATCTGTTGGACCAATGGCTCGGGCTGGACAGCCGGCTCGGCGCGAACACGGCCTGGATCGCCCTTCCGGATATGAGCTGGGCGACGAAGCTGGAGGAGCCCGGCTTTCCCGGTGGCGGTGGCCGCTGGACCCCGCTGCCCGACACATCCCCCAGCGAAGCGCTGATGCGGCGCGATTCCGCGGCGCGGCCGCAGCTTTGGGTGAAGCCCGAGGAAAAGGCGAGCGGCTCCGCACGCTATGCCCGGTACTGGGAGAGCTTCGTCAGCGAGCTCGGCCTGCCGGAAGCGACCTCCTCCATCGCGGGGCGGGATTTGGCGGTGGACCACCTGTTCCCGGAAACCGCGGCGGCGCGGCGGGGCTGGCTGATGGTGCGGGTGATGCCGGTGGATCGGCAATCGAACAGCCTGCTCGGCAGCACGACCGAAAAAGCGGAGGCGAATCGCAGTGGCGTGCACCGCCCGCGCATGGCGACGGCGCTGACCATGGCCAAGGTCACGGGCTTCCAGGGCTCCTTCGCCCGCCGGCATGACCCGAAGGCGATCGCGGCCGCCTTCCTCGCCCATCTGCGGGGCTGCGGGCTGATCGTGCCCGAGGGCGTGCTGCTCGGCGATGCGGAGGAAGGCGGGATGATCGCGGGGTTGATCGAGTTCTACCGGCGCTGAAGGCTATTCGCCCATGGCCGCCGCCACCGCATCCCGCTGCTGTTGCGTCATGTGCAGGCCGAGGCGGGACCGGCGCCACAACACATCGTCCGCCGTCCGCGCCCATTCCTCGCGTTGCAGCCACTCAATCTCGCGCAGAGTCAGGCCGGCGCCGAAATCCTGGCCGAGCGCCTGCCAGCCCTCTGCATCGCCGAGCAGGGCCGGCACCTCCGTGCCATAGGCGCGCAGCAGCCGCGCGCGGGTGGGGGCGGGCAGCCAGGGGTGGCTGTTGGCGAGCGCGGCTTCCATCGCGGGCAGGTCGCGGCCCTGGAAGTCCCCGCCGGGCAAGGGCGCCGTCGCGGTCCAGGACGCGCCTTCGCGGCCGAGCGCATCGGTGATCTTCTCCACCGCTTCCTCCGCCAGGCGGCGATAGGTGGTGATCTTGCCGCCATAGATGGACAGCAGCGGCGCCGCATCCGTGTCCAGCTTCAGCACATAATCCCGCGTGACGGCGGAGGGATCATCCGCACCATCGTCATAAAGCGGTCGCACGCCGGCATAGGACCAGACGATATCGGCCGGCGTGACGGGCTTGCGGAACTGTCGCGTCACGGCTTCGCAGAGATACTGCGCTTCCCCCGGCGTGCAATGCGCCGCGCCCGCATCGCCCTCATGCGGCACATCGGTGGTGCCGATCAGGGAGAAGCGGCCCTGATAGGGGATGACGAAGACGACGCGGCGATCGTCGTTCTGCAGGATATAGGCTTGCGGTCCCTCATACAGCGCGGGGACGACGATATGGCTGCCGCGGATCAGCCGCACGCTGCCGGCCGGCTTCGCATGCGCGGCATTCTGCGCGGCGAGCACCCAGGGGCCGGCGGCGTTGACCATGGCGCGGGCGCGGAGCGTCGTCTCCACGCCGGCAGCGTCACGCAGCGTGGCGGTCCAGCCGTCGGCATCGCGCGTCGCACCGGTGAAGGCGGTGCGGACGCGTATCTCGGCGCCGCGCCGCGCGGCATCCTTCGCGTTCAGCACGACGAGGCGGCTATCCTCCACCCAGCAATCGGAATAGGCGAAGCCGGCGGTGATATCCTGCGCCAGCGGGGCACCATAGGGATGGCGTCGGAAATCGAGGCTTTCCGCGCCCTTCAGGCTGACCAGCCGCGCCAGGTGGTCGTACAGGAACAGCCCCGCGCGGATCAGCCAGCGCGGGCGCATCTCCGGGCGGTGCGGCAGCACGAAGCGCATCGGCCAGACGATATGGGGTGCGATCCGCAGCATCACTTCGCGCTCTGCCAGCGCTTCCCGCACCAGGCGGAATTCATAATGTTCGAGGTAGCGCAGCCCGCCATGGATCAGCTTCGAGGAATTGGACGACGTCGCGCCAGCGAGGTCGCCGCGTTCCACGAGGCAGACGGACAGGCCCCGCCCCACCGCATCCCGCGCGATGCCAACGCCGTTGATGCCGCCGCCGATGACGAGAAGGTCGATGGGTTCGGCCATGGGGATCAGATCAGCCTAGAGCGGATGCGGGTGACGACGATTTCCGCCACCACGACGACGGCGAGGATGGCGAGCAGCACCGTCGCAACGCGGTCCCACTGGAAGAAGTTGATGGCGTCATCGAGCACGACGCCGATTCCACCGGCGCCCACCAGCCCGAGCACCGCGGATTCCCGGACATTGATATCCCAGCGGAACAGCGCGATGCCCCAGAAGGCCGGCTGCACCTGCGGCCAGACACCCTTGAGCATGACGCTGCCCCAGGGCGCCCCGGCCGAACGCAGCGCCTCCAGCGGGCCGGGCGCGGATTCCTCCAGCGCCTCCGCCAGCAGCTTGCCGACGAAGCCGATGGAGCGGAAGGCGATGGCGAAGGTGCCCGCCGCCGGGCCGGGGCCGAAGACGGCCACGAAGATCAGCGCCCAGACCAGCGAATTGACGGAACGGGAGGACACCAGGATCAACTGCGCCGTGACGTTCAGCATCGGGATGCGGCAGATGTTGCGCGCCGCCAGCAGCGCGACCGGGATCGCCAGGAACAGCGACAGGATGGTGCCGAGAGTGGCGATGTGCAGTGTCTCCACCAGCGCCGCATGCACATCCGGGTAGTAGTGGCGGATATCCGGCGGCCACATGCGGACCAGGAGGTCCGCCATCTGTTCCGGGGCGTCGATCAGGAATTCCGGGATGATGTCGATGCTGCGCACGGCCCAGACGGTGGCGGCAACGATGGCGAGCCAGACCAGCCAGCGGCCGATCGCCTCGGCGGGCGTCAGGTAGGTCCATTCCCGCATCAGCGGCTGCATGCCGGGGTTCGCGGTGCGGTTCATCGCAGCGCCGCCCGGATGCGGCCGGAGATCAGCTCGGCCGCGAAGATCAGCGCGATAATGGACAGCAGGATGGCGCAGACGAAGTCATAGTCGAACCGCTTGAACGCCGCGAACAGCGTGCCGCCTATTCCACCCGCGCCGACGATGCCGACCAGCGTGGAATTGCGGAGGTTGCTGTCCAACTGATACAGCGAAAATCCGATGAAGCGGGACGCCACCTGCGGCAGCACGCCATAGAGCAGCACGGCGCCAGGCCCGGCACCGGTGGCGCGGATGGCTTCCACCTGCTTCATGCTGATCTCCTCCACCGCTTCGGCGAAGAGCTTGGCCACGAAGCCCATGGAGGCGACGGTCAGCGCCGCGACACCGGCCAGCACGCCGAAGCCGATCGCCTTCACGAACAGGATCGCGACGATGACGTAGTGCAGGCTGCGGCAGACCGCGATGATGCCGCGGATCGGCGCATTGACCCAGAACGGAGACAGATTTCGCGCCGCCATCAGCCCGAGCGGCAGGGAGATGAGAATGCCGAGCACGGTCGAGAGCACTGCGATCTGCAGGCTCTCGAGCATGCCTTCCAGCAGCAATTCCCAGCGCGTGAAATTCGGCGGCACCATGCGGGCGAGAAACCGCCCGGCCTCGCCGAACCCTACGACCAGCCGCGTCCAGGAGATGTCGAGTTGCCCGATGGCATAGGCCGAATACAGCGCCAGCGCGATGAACCCGGAGCGCGCCGCCCAGTTCGGGCGGAAGGGCGTGCGAGGAAGCGTGGCGCTCACAGCCAATCCTCGCCGCCATAGATCTGGCGGAGGTGCTCGGGGCGCAGGTCACCGGGCGGACCATCGAACACCACGCGGCCGCCCTCCATGCCGATGATGCGACTGGCGAAACGCTTGGCGAGTTCGACATTGTGGATGTTGACGATGACCGGGACATTCGCCGCCTGGGTCAGCCGCGTCAGCAATTCCATCACCTCCACCGCCGTCTTCGGATCGAGCGACGATGTCGGTTCATCCGCCAGCAGCAGCGCCGGGCGCTGCATCAGGGCGCGCGCGATCCCGACGCGCTGGCGCTGGCCGCCGGACAGCGCATCGGCGCGGCGCGTCGCATGCTCCGGCAGCCCCACGGCATCGAGAAGCTCGAAGGCCATGGCGATATCCTCGGCCGGATACTTTCGCAGCCAGGCGCGCCACAGCGGCACATAGCCGAGCCGGCCGGAGAGCACGTTCTCCATCACCGTCAGGCGTTCGACGAGGTTGTACTCCTGGAACACCATGCCGATCCGCCGGCGCGCGAGGCGCAACGCGCCGCCGCTGATGCCGGTGAGCGGCGCGCCATCCAGCGTGATCTCCCCCGCCGTGGGTTCCACCAGCCGGTTGATGCAGCGGATCAGCGTGGACTTCCCGGTGCCGGAGGGGCCGATGATGGCGGTGATGCCCTCCGGCGCCAGGTCGAGATCGACGCCGCGCAGCACGGGCTTGCCGGGCACGTATTCCTTCACGAGGCCCTTAATGGACAGGCCCCGTGTGGAAACGACATGCCGCGCGGACATGACTACTGCACCCGCGGCGCGGCGGCCGGCGCCTGCTGCTGGCGGCGCTGTTCCGCTTCCAGTTCGCGCCGGCTTTCCGCATCGAAGGCAGCGCGGTTGTAGGGGGCGCTCACGGCATCCGCCACGGCGCGCACCGGCGCCCATTGCTGGGCATAGGTCGCGGGCCAAAAGCGGTCATTGCCACCCATGTCGCGGCGCATCGCCTCGGGGAAGCGGAAATCGTAGAAGCACTGGCGGATGCGCTGGGCGAGTTCCGGGCGCAGATCATGCGCCAGGGCGAAGCTGCTGGTGGGGAACGGGTCGCTTTCCCAGATCACGCGGAATGTCTCCCGCCTCACCTGGCCGCGGCCGATCATGCGGTTGTAGACATCCGACGCCACCGGCGCGGCATCGTAATCCCCGGCATTCACGCCCATCACGCTGCGGTCATGGCCGCCGGAGTAGACCACGCGGTAATCCGTATCAGGCGCCAGCCCGAGGCCTGGGAAGAAGGCGCGCGGGGCGAGATTTCCCGAGTTTGACGTCGCCGATGTATGGGCCACGCGGCGGCCCTTGAGGTCCGCGAGCGTCCGGAAGGCGCTGTCCGCGCGCACGATCATGGCGACGCGATAGCTCTCGAACGCTTCCGGCCCGCCCTTGATGGCGAAGGGCACGGCGCCGGCGAGGTTCACGGCGAAGGCGGTGGGGCCGGTGGAAAAGCCCGCGATATGCAGGCGCCCGGACCGCATCGCTTCCACCTGCGCGGCGTTCGACGTCACCTGGAAATAGACGGTGCGCTTGCCCGTGCAGGTGGTGAGGTATTCCAGCAGCGGGCGAAACTGGCTGGCGTAGAGCGCGGGGTCCTCGACCGGGGTATAGGCGAAGACGAGGGTGGAGGGGTCCCGCAGCCTGGCCGCGTCACGCGGCACATCGGCGACCATGTCCCGGTTCTCGTCGCAATAGCTGTCATCGAGCGAACCGCGGAAGCCGCAGGCCGCGCCCTGGGCGCTGGCCTGGTTGGACCAGGGCATGGCCGACATCAGGGCGACGGCGAAACCCGCGGCGGGGATGAACTTCTTCATGGCGTTGCTTTTTCCTCCTCGGCTTGTCGCGCCGCGATGACGGCGTTCACGAACTCGCAAAAACCCGCGCCACCCTCGGCGCTGGCGATATAGGCGGGCGGCGTCGCCATGCCCGGCAGGAAGGGCGCGACATTGGCGACGCCGACGGACAGCGGGATGCGCGCGAACATCGGCGCGTCGTTCGGGCTGTCACCGAGAAAGGCCACCTGGTCCAGCACGGTGTCGAGCGGTTGCCAGAGCGTGGCGAAAAGGTTCTCGACCCCTGCCCGCTTGTCCCATTCGCCCATCCAGGCATTCACATGGATGGAGGAAATCTTCGCCGCGGCGCCACCGGCGTGGAAGATCGCGGCAATGGCCTCCGGCGCGCCGGCGGGCAGCGGGCCGACATCCTCGGCGAAATCGACCGCGACATCGAACAGCCGGAAGGGCTGGTCGGCGGCGATGGCGCTGCCAGGCACTTCGGCGAGCGCCCGGGCGGCCAGGGCATCGAGCGTAGCGCGGCGGGACAGGCGTTCGGCCTCCGCCTGTGCGTGCCAGCGGCGCATTCGGGGGGCGGCGTGGTCATGCGCGTACCAGAGCGCGCCATTCTCACCGACCACGGCGGCGACGGGCCAGAAGCGCGCGATCATGTCGCACCAGCCGGCGGGGCGGCCGGTGACGGGGATGACGGCGATGCCCAGGGATTGCAGGGCCTCCAGCGCCGCATAGGCATCGGCGGTCAGGCGGCCATGGGTGGTGATGGTGTCGTCGATATCGGCCAGCACCCAGCGCAGCCGCGCGAGCGCAGGCGCCGTGGCGGCGCGGAGGGGTTTCGGCAAGCGGGCTTCTGACATTCTGGCCATGGCGTTGTGTGGTAGGTACAACGCCCGGTGTGGAAGATCAAACGAGTTCTCTACGTCACCCCGGCGCGATCGTCACCCTGACCCCCGCTTCCCCTAGCGCCCGGGCGAGGGCGCCTTCGGGGGCGCGGTCTGTCACCAGGTCCGTCAGCTCCGCCAGCGGGCAGACCCGTTCCAGCACGGGGCGGCCGAACTTGCCGCCATCGGCCACCAGCACCCGCCGGACGGCGCGGGCGAACATGGCGCGCTTGACCCAGACGGCGGGGGTATTCGCATCGCAGGGTCCTTCCTCGGTCAGCCCCGTGGCGCCGACGATGGCGACATCGGCGTTGAAGCGGGCCAGGAAGGCCGTGGTCTCCGGCCCGTAGACCCCCTGTTCCGCCGCGCTGACATCGCCGGGGCAGAGCATGACCCGCAAGGCGCCCGATGCGCTGCCTGCCAGGTCCTGCGCCGCGCGCAGACTGTTGGTCAGCACCGTCGCCGGCCCATCCCGCACCGCCAGTGCGCGGGCCAGATGCCCGGTGGTGCTGCCGGCATCGAGCATCAGCACAGCCCCTGGCGGCACCATCGCCAGCGCCGCCGCGCCGATCCGCGCGCGTTCCGCCACCTGCATCCTCTCGCGCGACGAAAGCTCGGGCTGCACGCCGGCATGGACGATGCTCGCCCCGCCATAGGTGCGGCGGACGGCACCGGCGCGGCTGAGTTCCTCGATATCCCGCCGGACCGTCTCGCCGGAGACGCCGAACTGGCTGGCGAGCGCGGAGATGCGGACGGTGGGGTCCGTGGCGAGGGCGGCGAGGATGCTGCGGTGGCGCTGCGCCTTGGCGGGGGCGCCATCAGTTCGGCGGGACATATGTGGAAGGTGCCACATATTCTCACCCTGGCAAGCGATTTTCCACAGACTGGGCGCCAAAGCCGTGGAATGCTCGGCCGGGAAAAGCGCCCAAAGCGGGGGCGAAAGCTGCGGCGGTGTTGGGCAGTTCCGCTGCCACACGCCGTTTCACGGCCTTCAGCGGCGGATGCTCGGCTTTTCCTGGCCGCCGCTGAGTGCGGTGCTGGACATGCTCTTCGACCCCTCGCGGCGCGGCCTGTTCGAACGCGCGCTGGGCGCCTCGCTCTCCGCCATGGGCATGGGCTATTCGCTGGGCGTGGCGGCGAGTGTGCTGGCGGCGGCGGGGGCGCATCTGCTGCCGCCGCTGAAGCCCGGGCTGGACCGCACCAGCGCCGTGGTGCACGCCATTCCCTCCATCGCGCTGGCGCCGTCGTTCATCCTGACGTTGGGGCGGGATTCGACGCCGACGGGCCTCGGCGCGGCGCCGGCGGCGTTGAAGGATCTGGTGACAGTGCTCGGTGGCGGGCGGGCCGCGCGGTTCTGGCGGGTGGAATTGCCGGCGGCGCTGCCGACCATCGCCAGCGGCCTGCGGCTTGCCGTGCCGGCGGCATTCATCGGCGTGCTGGTCGGCGAATGGTTCGGATCTTCGGGTATGATGCGCGGACGGTGCTGGCGATTGTCGTCATCATCGCCTTCTTCCCGGCCTTCGTCTTCACCACGGCAGGGCTGCGCGCCTTGCCTCCGGGCAGCGCCGATCTGTTCCACGTGCTCGGCGCCGGTACCTTCGGACGGCTCCGGCTGCTGGCACTGCCTGCGGCGATCCCGGAATGGGCGGTGGTCTTCCGGCTGGCGGCGGCCAATGCCATCCTCGTCGCCATGGTGGCGGAATTCCTGATGGGTACGAGCGGGCTTGGCCATCTGTTCCACGCGGCGCGGACGGATCTGGCCATGGAGCGCGCTTTGGGGGCGAGCGCGATCGCCACGGTGATCTCCGTGCCCGCCTTCCTCGGCGCATCCCGCATCGAACGCGCGGCCCGGGCGGGCTGGGGCTGATGGCAGCGCGCGTCGCCTGCATCGGCATCGCGGTGCTGGACCGCACCTACACGATGCCACGC